>JALUDK010000214.1 GCA_027044005.1 Acidilobaceae archaeon
CTACAGTGCTCCAGGCCTAGGAGGTGGCCGACCTCGTGTGTAATCTCCTTCGCGATCCTCTCCATGTAGAGAGAGGGGCTTGGGGCCCAGAGCCTCTTTGTATACACCGTCGCTACCCCGACTCCGAGGGTGGCCAGGCCGAAGACGAAGTTTAGTCCTGGTATGTAGCCGTCTCCCTCCACTACCACTACCAGCATCCTCCTGTGGGGCTCCAGGTACCCCTCGAACATGGAGGCCAGGTACCTGTTCACATCGTCAGCCCTGTACTGCATCCTGTCCAGGTCCATGAGGCTCATGGGCAGGCTGATTCCTTCCAGGGTGACGAGCATTCTTAGCCCCCCGGCTGGACTGAAGGCCCTCGACGCGGCCTCGGCCGCTCCTGAGAGGAGCTCTAGGTCTCCCATTCCGGCTGGGGCCACTAGCACCGTGGGTCTAGGCACCGCCTCTAGCACACCCCTCCAGGCTACATAGCCGAGGTGCACCCGTAATTAACCTCTCCACAAGTGCCACGGAAAGGATTAAATTCCTCCATGGAGGAGCCTATTACACTGGTGCCGCCGTAGCTCAGCGGGAGAGCGCCCGGCTGAAGACCGGGTGGTCCGGGGTTCAAATCCCCGCGGCGGCACCACTCCTCTCCCGCGCAGGACCACCCACGGGTGAATAGGATGGTCATCGCACTGATCCTGGCCGGAGGCTATGGGAAGAGGCTTAGGCCCCTCACCCTCCAGGTGCCCAAGCCCCTACTCCAAGTCGGCCGGAGGGCTGTCATAGAGTACCAGCTAGAGTGGCTCCGCTTCTACGGGATCACCGAGGTGGTCGTGCTAGCCGGGTACTTGAAGGAGAAGCTTATAGAGGCGCTGGGGAGCGGGGCTAAGTATGGAGTCTCGCTGACATACGTTATCGAGGATGAGCCATTGGGTACCGGTGGGGCGCTGAGGAACGCCTCCCACATACTCGGTAGGAGCGAGCTAACCATAGTGACTAATGGCGACATAATAACCAATCTGGACCCGTGGAAGCTCATAGAACACACCAGGTCTGGAGGCCTGATCGCGTCCCTAGCAGCGGTCCCGCTCAGGAGCCCCTATGGCGTGCTGGATATAGAGGATGGGAGGATCAGGGGGTTCAGGGAGAAGCCTGTTATAAGGGATTACTGGATAAACGCGGGCGTCTACGCCATGAAGCCCGAGATTGTACCCCACCTGCCCGAGTCAGGGGATATAGAGAAGACGACCTTCCCCCTCCTAGCGTCTGAGGGTAGGCTTGGGGTGGTTAGGTATGACACGCCACCCTTCTACTGGAGGAGCATAGATACTCATAAGGACCTGGAGGAGGCGGCGAAGGAGATAGAGGAGATGGGTGGGCTCCTACCCCCCGAGAAGGAGGCTTAGGGCTACCACTCGTATGAGGGACTCCTCTTCTCCACGAAGCTCTGGGCGGCCCTCCTGGCCTCGCCCGTCATGGATAGCCTCACGAGCTCTGATATCCCAAGCTCTACCAGCCCCGTTGATAGGCTGGCCCTGGCTATCCTCCTCACGCTATACACCGCTTGGGGCGAGTTCCCCATGATCCTGGTGGCGACCGCCTTGATCTCTCCCGCTAGCGCTTCCCTAGAGTCTACAAGCCTGGATACAATGCCGGCCTGGTACGCCTCCTCCACGCTCATAGGCTCGCCAGTCATCGCGTAGTACAGCGCCCTTGCATGCCCTAGTATGTGGGGCCCGAGTACAGTGAGCATTGGGGGAACTAGGCCCCACCTGGCCTCGACCCAGTATAGCTTAGCTCCCCGTACAGCTACTACTATGTCACCCGCCCAAACCAGCTCGGCCCCTCCCCCGTAGGCGTCTCCATTGATCCCGAGTATCACTGGCTTCTCTAGTGCGAGCAGGCTCCTGAATAGGCCTGCCAGCTCCTTGAATAGCATGGAGGCCTGGTCCGGGCTGCTTGACGTGGCTACATGCTTCAGGTCTGCCCCTACCGAGAAGTACTTGCCCTCCCCAGTTATCGCCACGATCTTCGCCTCTCCAGTGGATTCGGCCTCTTCGACCAGGCCTGCCAGCTTCCGGATCGAGTCTATGCTTAGGATCCCTGGGCTACCTAGGCTTATCCATGCTATCTTATCCTCTATTCTGAGTGATGGCCCTGTGGGCATAGCTGCCTACCCCGGCTGTAGGTGGATGCTCTTCCCCTATTTTAACCCCCGGGATGATGTGGCGCCGCGGCATCCTACCCTGCGTGAGGCCAGTAGGCATAGGGCTAGGGCCACGGCTGCCAGTAGCCATGGTGTCCTGTAGCCCGGGCTGGCTATGGCTAGGAGAGTGGACGAGGCTAGGGAGATTGCCAGGATGATCCATAGGCCCCTCATGGAGGCTCCGTGGAGAAGGGCGGCTGAGATCGACCCGATCACAATCCCGCCAGCGACATCCACTGGGTAGTGGACCCCTAGGACAACCCTGGATACAGCCACTGCTAGGGTGTGTATTGCCCCCGCGACACCCAGGACCGGGCTCCTATACTCCAGGTATACCAGGGTCCAGAAGGCGGCGGTCGCGGCAGCGTGGCCGCTGGGGAAGCTAGGCCCCTCTGCCCCCACTAGCCAGCCTTCGGGTGGGGGCCTGGGGGCCCCTACTAGTACCTTGATTACCGCCACCAGGGTTGCCGAGCCAAGTAGCGCGGCCCCGGGGGCTATCCACCTCTCCGGGGCCTTGTAGATTAGTATTGCTAGGACTAGGAGGATGGACCCGGCCCCGCCCGTGTATGTAACCGCCTTGCACAGGGTGACGTGGCCTGTTATGCATGCCGCCAGGGCTGCTAGGGAGAACACGGCCACTGGGATGGCGACTTCCTCAGGCTTAAATCCCCTCATCGAGACGTTACCCCTCCCGGTGGTGTACCTTACCCGGTACAGGACTACCGGTTCTTAAGCCTTTCAGGGCAAAGGTCCTGGGTGCTAGGGTTCCTAGGGTTGGGGCCAGGTGGCTTGGGGGACTCATGGTTGAGGCCGGGGGGTCCAGGCTCTACCTCTTAATGCCTGGAGCTATAGCCAGGTGGTTCCAGCCTGGGGAGGAGGTTCAGGTCGAGCTCCTAGAGGAGCCTGAGCAGCTCGGCAGGGTCAGCGTGGCCCCCAGGGACTCCTTCAGGCTGTGGAGGCTATGGGAGGGCGACGAGGTCCTGGCATGGCCTCCGTGGAGTGGTAGGGAGACCCTGGCTAGGGAGTCGGTGGCTGGGGATAAGGTTTACGAGTATAGGGTGTTGGCTAGGGAGGCCTCCAGCGAGCAGGATTACAGGAGCATAGTCGAGCTGGAGCAGTACCACTACGCGAGTAAGGAGGAGATTGTGGCGATATGGAGGTGCCCCCAATGCGGTTACTACATGGAGTCTAACATCCAGCCCCGGTGCCCTAGGGATGGTACTCCCATGAAGCTCCAGGAGATTAGGGGGAGCCTCCCCTCCAGTAGGTTCCTCATCCTGGAGCTGGAGTCAAGGATAGAGTATGAGCCCCGGGTGGTTGCGTATGTCAGGGTTGATACCCCCATACCATTGATGCACCGCAGGGTGCCCAAGGATGGGGGGTATGTGGTCGAG
>JALUDK010000215.1:0-3131 GCA_027044005.1 Acidilobaceae archaeon
GGGATGAACGTCGCGGCGGACCCCCTATTCAGCCTAGCCTACACCGGGACCCCCAGTGCTATTGTAGTAGTATCCGCGGACGACCCGGGTATGTGGAGTAGCCAGAACGAGCAGGATAACAGGTGGTACGGGGTACACGCTTACATACCCGTGGTGGAGCCCAGCGGCGTGCAGAGCGCCAGGGAGGCTGTGATCGAGGCATTCAACATAAGCAGGAGGCACGGCCACCCCGTAATACTGAGGACCACGACAAGGACATCGCACACCCGTGGAGTAGTCGAGGTCGGTGAGATCAACGTTGAGGCGGTGAGGAGCAAGGGCAGGTTCAAGAGGAACATAGATAGGTATACTCTAGTACCCAGCCACGCAAGGAAGCTCAGGATAGAGCTCCTAGACAGGTGGGAGAGGATAGAGGAGGACCTATCCAGGAGCAACCTGAACAGCATAGAGGGAGATGGGGAGACCCTAATACTAGGAGTAGGGCTCGGCTACAGGTACGCCAAGGAGGCGGCAAGCCTCCTCGGGGTGGAGGCTAGGATTGCAAAGCTACAGACCCCTGTCCCCCTACCCAGGACCTTCCTCCACAAGGCGCTGGAGGGCGTGAACAAGGTACTAGTACTAGAGGAGGGGGATCCCGTCGTGGAGCAGATGCTCAAAGCGTTCCTACACGATGAAGGGATAAGGGTGGAGGTGCATGGCAGGGAGGACGGCTACATACGTCGCTGGGGAGAGCTGGGCCTAGACAACGTTGTAGAGGCGCTATCCAGGGTAACAGGGGTAGAGGCAAGCCTACCCAAGCCAGTAAGGGTAGAGGCGAGCCTGCCACCCAGGCCCCCCGCACTATGCCCGGGGTGCCCGTACAGGGGAGTCTACCCAGGGCTACGTAGAGCAGTTAGAAGTAGCAGGGCAGAGGTGGTCTACAGCGGCGATATAGGGTGCTATAGCCTCGGGGTCTTGCCACCCTTCAGGGTTCAGGATACGATAGTTGAGATGGGGGGTAGCATAGGGCTGGCCAACGGCATGGCTAGGGTTGCAGAGGGCCAGGTCCCGGTGGCGATCATAGGCGACTCGACCTTCTTCCACTCCGGCGTGACGGGGCTGATCAACGCGGTCCACAACAGGAACCCGATGCTAGTCATAATCCTAGACAACAGGACCACGGCTATGACGGGCCACCAGCCACACCCCGGGGTACCAGTTGATGCCAAGGGTGGGGAGGCGCCCCAGGTTGATATAGAGGCCCTGGTGAGGGCGATAGGTGTAGAGCACGTTGAGACAGTTGACGCCTTCACGATCAGGGGCGTGGAGAAGGCAGTAAGGAGGGCCATGGACTACGTGAAGAGGGAGGGCAAACCAGCCGTGCTAATAGCCAGAGGCTCGTGCATACTTGTTGCTCTAAGCCAGGCCCGGAAGCTGGGTATCAAGCACCCAGTCTACAGGGTCAACCCGGACAAGTGTATGGCATGCACCGTATGCTACACAGCATTCAACTGCCCCGCCATATTCAGCCTAGAAGACGGGAAGGCGAAGATAAACCCGGTACTATGCACCGGCTGCGGAGTCTGCGTGGAGGTCTGCCCATTCAACGCCTTCGAGCCCGTGGAGGAGCCCAGCGAGGAGTGGATCCTACTCATGAGAACCGCGACGCCGGGGTGATCTGCATGGCTAGGAATATAGTAGTAGCGGGGGTCGGCGGCCAGGGGATCATAACAACCGCCAGGATACTAGCCGAGGCGGCGCTAATCGAGGGGAGGAACGTGCTCGTAGCAGAGACACACGGCCTAAGCCAGAGGGGCGGCTCCGTGGTGGTCCACGTGAGGGTCGGGGATGTGGAGGCCCCGCTAATACCCCCCGGAATGGGCGACCTCCTGATAGGCCTGGAGGCGATCGAGGCAACTAGGTATGCAAGCCTACTAGCGCCGAGGGCCAGCGTGGTGATGAACGAGGACATACAGCCACCAGCGCTACCACGGGTAAAGACGCCCAGCCTAAGCGAAATCCTAGGCGCCCTCAAGACTGCTGGGCTGAGGGTGCACAGCATAAACGCCGTGGAGGAGGCGGTAAAGCTGGGTGATGCTAGGAGCGCAAACACGCTCCTCCTAGGATACGCCACAGGGCTAGGCCTCCTAGACGGTGTGGCAGGGCAGGAGAGCCTGGAGGAGGCAGTGGCTAGGGTTATAAGGAGGAGCAGGGTGGCAGTGGAGGCCTACAGGAGGGGCCTCCAGCTGGCTAGCGGCCACTAACCGGCCACTCCTGAAGTTTAACACGTAATACAGTGATCACTCCATAATAGTACATACACAGAAGCACGTAGGAGGTGTATACCCGGTGTCGAGGAGGGATGATATAGAGGAGCTCAAGGAGGTCCTAACTGTTGTGGCGGACTTCCTAGACCAGCTAGGCGCTAAGCTGAAGACCATACTAGACTCAGTCATGGAGGCGCTAGACGGGGCCAAGATAGGCGCAGAGGTTGGAGAGATGTACAGGAACCTAAAGGAGGCCGGAGTTCCAGAGGAGGTAGCTATCGAGATGACCAAGGAGTTCTTCAGGAAAAAGATGGAGCTAGCACCAAGCCTCTCAAGCCTACTACAGTCCATAGGAAGCGGATGGAGAGAGGGAGGCAAGTCGGCAAAGGAGGCCCTAGAGGAGGCCCTGGACCAGATAGAGGAGGCCCTAGAGGAGCTACCAGAGGATGCCAGGGCCAAGGCGAAGAGGGAGATCAAGAGGGCGCTAGAAGGTAAGAGGAGTGGAGAAGGGAATGAAGAGTGAGCATAGAAGAGAGGCTAGAAAGACTAGAACACCTATTACAAGAGGTGCTAGAGAGGCTTGACAAGCTAGAGAAGACGGTAGCGGGGGATGAGGCCGAGACGGTAAGGAATGCCGCGAGGCTAGTGGCATCGAGCATAGCGCCAGCGGCTGTAGCACTAGAAGCGGCACGGAGGCTAGTAGAGGCGATCAGGAGGGCCGGCAGCTTAGACCCCATATCAAGGAGCATAGTAGAGGCGCTATCCACCTGCGAGGACCTAACCACAACGGAGATAACGAGGAGGGTGAGAAGGATAAGGGGCACCGCCTCCAGGAGGATCGTGGCATCCAGGCTAGAGATGCTGGAGAGGAGGAGGGTGGTGGAG
>JALUDK010000215.1:3141-12236 GCA_027044005.1 Acidilobaceae archaeon
CCATAACGTTCAAAGCCCTTTCTCTATACCTACTACTAAGGATAAGGTTATGGGGAAAAAGGCAGGTCTACAAGGCAAGGTTCAGGTTGGCATTGAGAAGGCAGGGGATCCCGGCTGGGCTCCGTAGGGAGCTGGGGAGGATGTATGGGGAGAAGCTTGGCGGCATAAGGGCCCCGGGGCTAAGGGAGCTCCTCTCCCTGTTCAAACACCGTGAACGAGATTAATTAAGGGCGCTCTTAACCGCTTCAATTCTCAGTGAAGCAACAATAATGCATATATACATATATCTCCAGAAGAATATAAGACATGAAAGACCCGTTATAACGTGGAGGTGCACATGCTTGGACCCTACAAGTAATACAAAGGAGATAAACCTGACAATCCTCTACGAGGACCCGGATAGTGATGAGGGTAGAAGGGAGGTAGAAGAGGCGCTCGAAAGGGTCGAGAAGAGTCTAGACCTAAGTATAGAATCGTATCCAGTCTCACGTGTAGAATCGGTAAGGCCAAAGAGCCTGGTATACCTGCTAGCGGTACTCAAAAACCCAGAGACGGTCAGGGCAATAGAGGAGATTCCAAAGCGCGGGGCCCAGCTGCTGGGCAAGCTACCCCTGGAGCACATAGCAGGCAGGGCTGCGGAGAAGGCCAAGGCCTCGGGGTGCAAGGAGCTAATACTACTCTACAAGAAGACACCGGGGGTCTATAGGGAGGAGCAGGACGACGCCTGGAGGCTGGCGATGCTCATAGAGAACCTCTCAGGCATCACGGTAACCCCCAGCGACACGCCCGAGCTAGGGGGAGACTGCATAATAGTAGCTTCGCTAACACGGGGGAGCCTCACATCGGAGGCTAGCGTCGCGGCCTCTATGTACGGCAAGAAGATCCTGGCAGGCAGCGTACTAGAACTAGTCGGGGACGACCTGCCACAGCTGGTCAGGAGGGCCCTGAGGGCCTCAGGCATAATAGTCTAAACCCTGGCCCCCGCAATTATTTTATAGAAATCCACAGCCTCGCTCATAGTAGCGAATCTATACCCATGCTCCAAGTAGTACAGCACAGCCCTAACCAGAGGATCCTGGCCAAGCCCACCCAGGGGCCTCGATGCCGAGACCCTGAAAACCGCCACCCTAGGTGGGGCAGTATGGAACACCTTCTGCATGCCCCACGGCATCCTGAGCAGGTAGTCCCCATGAGTGACGGGAAGCCTGATCACGCCACCCTCAACCCTGGGAGCAGTATTAGCCACGCCAAGGTGGAGCCTCAGGCTAGAATCGACCAGTATACCCTCCCTGGATAGCAGCGGCAGGAGGCGGCGTGGAAGCCTCATATAAGGGGCCCTAAAGGACTTGACGGGGTACAACTCCCGGAGGAGCCTGATTCCCCGCGTAACCTCACTGGCAGCCTCCTCAGGACTCATCTTGTCTAGTCTAGAGCAGGTGTAGCCGAGGCTGCCAACCTCGTGACCCCTGTCTGCTACCTCCTCCACCAGGCCCGGTTCCCTCTTGGCCAGGCTGGCTGGTATGAAGAATGTGGCCCTAACACCCAGCCTCTCCAGCGTGTCTAGCAGGCTCTCGAGCGCCCCGGGGCTGGGGTGGCCTAGGTCTATCGTTAGGAACGCCGTCTTACCTTTCTCGTGGTCCATCCTGGATCTACTCCCCACCAGTCCTCGGGGCCGGGCCAGGTACTGGTGGAGGTTATATAGTAAACGATTGGCCCGTGGGAGGTTACTCGCCGTACTCGCCTATCTGCTCTAGGACGAACTCGTAGTAGTCCTCCCTGGCCTGCTCCAGTTCCTCCTTGTTAGCCCTGGTCCTCCTGGCCTTTGACACTACCTTGGTTGATATTACCTTAGCCTTCTCGTCAGGCCTCGATACGTTCTTGTATGTCTCCAGCTCCTTCTCGCTCGGCTCTAGTACGTAGCCGCACCGCTGGCACTTGAGGACGACCTTGCCTCCCTCGCGCACGGGGAGCATTATACCGCCGCACTTGGGGCAGAACCTCACCACACATCACCCTCTCCATCCACAGCCTTGGCCGTAAGCGGCCATAGGTGTAATGACAGGCACCTCTAATAAGCGTTACAGGTGGCGCAGCTATACCTGGCTAGGCCTGGTAGGATAAAACCATACCAATAAAGGGGCTCCCCAGGCCAGGTGGAGGAGGGTGGAGTTGGCGTGGACGAGGAGCTCAGAGAGATACTGGCCAGGATGAAGCTGCGACTGCTGGAGGAGGCAGAGTCCAAGTCTAGGTGTTGCAGGCTAACCCACGCCCTGGAGCCGGGCCACGACATAGCCGACCCTAGGGAGCTGCTGGAGGTTCTGGAGGGTTGCAGGGTAGCCTTCGTCATGTTCTACAGCCCAACATGCCCCTACTGTAGGGCACTAACACCCATATTCCTTGCACTTGCAGAGGACTACGGAGACAGGGCAGCCTTCGTCAGGGTAAACACATACAGGCACCCCCAGCTAGCAGCGCACTACGGCATCATGGGGGTACCCACGGTAATCGTATTCATAGACGGGAAGCCGGTAACAGGGTTCAGCGGCCTAGTAGACCCGGAGGACTTCGAATCCCTGGTTAGAGACACGCTCAGGAGGGCAGGTTGCCCGCTACAGGCACAGGCACCGGCATGACCAGCCCCCTGGAGGGCCCTCCCCGCATGAGGGTAGCAGTGATCGGCGCAGGGTTCTCCGGCCTCATATCAACGCTAGCCATGCTAAGGGCCGGGGCCAGGGTAGACCTCTACGAGGAGCACAGGAGGGTCGGCTACCCCCCACACTGCACCGGGCTAGTATCGGAATGGGTCGTGGACATGATAGGAAGGCCGGCCAGGTCCTCTATACTGGCATGGTACCCGGGCCTAGAGCTACGGGTCAAGGGGAAGGCAACATGGATAGAGCCCAAGGGGGGAGTCTACAAGCTAGACAGGGTAAGGCTTGAGGAGGAGATGCTGGGGGAGGCAGAGAGCCAGGGGGCCAGGATACTACTTGGGGCCAGAGTCTCAAGGGCCACGCCAGATGGCACAGTGCACACTCCAGGGGATCAGGAGAGGTATGACCTAGTCCTGCTGGCAGACGGGGCCCACGGGGCCCTGCACGGGATGCTAGGCATAGGCCATACCCCAAAGAAGGTGACAGGGCTGAACGCCCACTACACAACAGGCCCCAGCCCACAGGGGATAATAGTAGACTTCACCCCCAGCCTCCACAATGACTTATTCGCCTGGATCCTAAGGGTGCAAGACACGGTACTAGCAGGCACCGGAGGCCCCCCAGCCTCGGCGAAGAGGCTCCTCGAGAGGGTAGAGAGGACCTACGGCCTAGAGGGACGGAACACTATATACGGGGGACCAGTACTCCTAGGCCCCCCAGCACCAAGGCCCTGGAGGGGCAAGGTAGTCGTTATAGGAGACGCGGCGGGCCTCACCAAGCCACTCACCGGCGGGGGCCTATACCCCTCGACCCAAGCCGCAACCCACGCAACCCGGCTAGTAGACAATGGGGCTCCACCCGTAGAGGCGTGGAGGAGGAGCGTAGCGAGGGTGGTAGCTATCCTGAGGAGGCAGTACAGGGTTGCAGAGGCGCTACGCAGGGACCCCAGGCTCCTCGAGGAGACCGTAGCGGCCCTCGAGTCCAGCGGCCTGGCTAGGGGGCTAGCCGGGAAGATAGACTATGACAGGCACGATAGGCTCCCCCTGGAGGTCGTGTCTAGGCCCCTGAAGGGGGCCCGGTTCCTAGCCCGACTAGCCTACAGGCACCCCTGGGGGCTACTCAGGGCCCTGGCTAGGGTGCTGGCCCCCGGCTGGGCTTAGACCTAGATATAATTATCATATTATAATCTTACACGCGCCCGGATAAGGCGTGGAGTACGGGAGTGGTAGGCCTTGAGCGGCGATCCCCTCGGGCTGAGGAACATTGTAGAGGAGATGGACACCTATGCGGGCAGAGTCAAGCTGTATAACATATCGAGGATAGGCGAGCTGGGCCTGGGCAAGATAGAGGAGCTCCCATACAGCATAAGGGTGGTCCTAGAGAATCTGGTCAGGCACTACGACGGCTTCGTTGTCAGAGAGGAGGAGGTCAAGGCCGCCGCTCAGTGGAGGAGCCATGCCGGGAAGAAGGAGATACCCCTGCACCCGGTAAGGGTCGTTATGCAAGACTTCACCGGCGTCCCGGCAGTTGTGGACCTGGCGGCGATGAGAGACGCCATGAAGGAGTTCGGCCTAGATCCTGGCAGGGTGAACCCAGTCATACCAGTAGACCTGATCATAGACCATAGCATACAGGTGGACTACTATGGCACCGGCTACGCATTCAAGTACAACCTGAAGAAGGAGTACGAGAGGAACGCGGAGAGGTACACACTGCTCAAGTGGGCCCAGAAGGCCTTCAGCAACTTCAGGGTAGTCCCCCCGGGTAAGGGGATCATCCACCAGGTCAACCTAGAGTACCTTGCAAAGGTAGTATGGATCGGAGGGAACGGGGAGAAGTACGCCTACCCAGACAGCCTACTGGGTACGGATAGCCACACAACAATGATAAACGCCCTAGGAGTCCTAGGCTGGGGAGTAGGAGGCATAGAGGCGGAGGCAACGATACTAGGCCAGCCCTACTATATGCTCCTTCCCGAGGTAGTGGGAGTCAAGCTCGAGGGCGAGCTGAGGGAGGGAGCTACCCCCACAGACCTAGTACTCTACATAACCGAGAAGCTGAGGAAGAAGGGGGTTGTCGGCAAGTTCGTAGAGTACTTCGGCCCAGGAGTGAAGACCCTGAGCGTGCCTGACAGGGCCACCATAGCCAACATGGCCCCGGAGTACGGTGCAACCATGGGCTTCTTCCCGGTGGACGAGGCGACGATAGGCTACCTCCTAGGCACCGGTAGGGATCCGAGGCACGTGAAGTTTGTGGAGAAGTATGCAAGGCACGTGGGCATATGGTACGACCTCGAGGCACCAGAGCCCAGGTACACCGACGTGGTCGTGATAGACCTAAACGATGTGGAGCCAAGCATAGCAGGCCCCAGCCACCCGGAGGACAGGATCCCCCTGAGGGAGGCGAAGAAGAGGGTAAGGGAGATCCTAGAGGAGTACTGGAAGAAGAAGGGCAGAGGCCCCGCGGCGGTGGAACTGGAGCTAGACGGTGAGAAGGTCCTCCTAACGGATGGGAGCGTAGTCTACGCGGCCGTCACGAGCTGTACAAACACGAGCAACCCAACCCTCATGATAGCGGCGGGCCTCCTAGCAAAGAAGGCCGTCGAGAGGGGGCTCAAGACGAGGCCATGGGTGAAGACGAGCAACGCGCCCGGAAGCAGGGTTGTGCCAGAGTACTGGGAGAGGCTAGGCCTAATGCCATACCTAGAGGCGCTACGCTACCACATAACTGGCTTCGGCTGCACAGTCTGCATAGGGAACAGCGGGCCCCTGAGGCCTGAGGTGGAGGAGGCGATAAAGAAGTACGACCTCTACACTGCAACGGTGCTCAGCGGTAACAGGAACTTCAGCGGCAGGATCCACCCGCTAGCCAGGGGTAACTTCATAGCTAGCCCGCCACTAGTCATAGCATACGCCCTAGCAGGCAGGATCGACATAGACTTCGAGACGGAGCCGATCGGGATAGACCCCAACGGGAACCCAGTCTACCTGAGGGACATATGGCCGAGCCAGGAGGAGGTCAGGAGGAGCCTAGAGAAGGCCCTCGACCCCCAGCTATTCAAAGAGAAGTACAAGGACATATTCGAGGGAGACGAGTTCTGGGAGAAGCTAGAGGCCCCGGAGGGCATAACATACGGGTGGGACCCCAAGAGCACCTACATAAGGAAACCCCCATTCTTCGAGGGCATGCCACTAGACCCGCCACCACTCAAAGACATCAAGGGCGCCAGGGTGCTAGTATGGGCGCCTGACAGGACAACCACAGACCACATAAGCCCAGCAGGCAGGATAAGCCCAGAGAGCAAGGCAGGACAATACCTCATAAGCCTAGGAGTACCACCAGCAAAGCTAAACACCTGCGGCTCCAGGAGGGGCAATCACGAGGTTATGATGCGCTGCACCTTCGACAACCCGAGGTTCGTCAACAGGCTAACCCCCGACCGCGAGGGCGGGTGGACTAGGTACTGGCCCACCGGAGAGGTGATGCACGTATTCGACGCGGCCATGAAGTACAAGGAGCAGGGCATACCGGTGATAGTGATAGGGGGCAAGCAGTACGGAGCCGGTAGCAGCAGGGACTGGGCAGCCAAGGGCCCATACCTGCTGGGCGTGAAAGCGGTTATAGCGGAGAGCTTCGAGAGGATACACAGGAGCAACCTAGTCGGCATGGGCATACTACCCCTAGAATTCATGCCGGGAGAGAACGCTGAGAAGCTTGGACTAGACGGCAGCGAGGAGTATGACATACTAGGAATCGAGGAGGGCCTGTACCCGGGTAAGATACTAACGGTGAGGGCCAAGAAGAGCGACGGCAGGGTGATAGAATTCAAGGTCAAGGCAAGGCTAGACACGCCGATAGAGGTCGAGTACTACAGGCACGGAGGAATACTACAGTACGTGCTCAGGAGGATGATAAAAGAGGCAAAGGCGGGGGCCTAACCCTCCACCCCCTTCTTTCCATGCTAGTGGCGTATCCTCCTAGCTGCCGTGAGGAGTAGTAGCGCTGCGGCTAGGCCCAGGGCCTCGGTGAATGGGCCACTGGCTCCTATTGACGCCACCGCGTCGCCGCCCACTATAGGTGCTAGTGTTATGTAGGCGCTTATCCCCAGGCTCCTCTCCACGCTGAGCCCGTTGTCCACCCACTGTATGGTGGCATTGTTGAATATCCTGCCGCGGGCTCCTCCCAGCCCGTCCAGGCTCGGGTCGTTTACGTTGAATGAGAGTGTTATAGTAATGTTCTCGGGGCTTGTAGCGTTGTTAGCCACCATCCCAAGGTTTATCACGATGGTGTCTCCGGCGAGGCTTATGCTGGGTGTCCCGGTGGTTATGCTAGGCGGGTGAGTTATGGATAGGGTTGCAAGGTCCGGCGATAGGGGCGGGTCGAAACTGTCTATTATGGTGAGGTTAGTCGTGTAGCCCGTGGGTATGGTGACATTTACCACGGAGATGATGGTGCCGCCTATGAATATGCTCCTGGGCTCCATGGTCTTCACCCCAGCCACTATCGGGTCGTAGTACATGGAGCCGGTGCCGCTGGAGGTGTAGCTCCTCTCACCAGCCACCATCCCGGGTAGGCTTGTATAGTTCGCTTCAGCAGTGTTGGTTATCGACGCGTTCCAAGGGGTGCCCGCGTAGGCCCTAGCGTCTATCTGGAGGAGTATATAGCCTCCCACTCCGATGGATGAGGCGGTTAGCGTGACATTGTTACCCGATAGATATAGCGTCGCGCCCGTGGCGTTGTGTTGGGCTACGATAGACGCTCCTAGAACTAGTATCTCGCTGGGGACTAGGTCCTGGAGCCTCACGTCATACGCTGGCGATGTCCCATTATTCGACACGTTAATGTATATACTAGTGTAGACGTCATGGTGTGTGACGAAGCTGGGGTCAAACCACTTATCCACGACAAGACTTGGCTCGACCACCAGGGTGAGCGCCAGCTCAGGGTGGTGGCCAGGGGACAGGTTGTTGTAGTAGAGGGTGGCGTTATTCACTATAGTGTAGCCAGACACAACGAAGGGCTCGTCAAGGACCCTGGCAGGATAGCTCAGCAGTATATACCCATACCCTGGGGTTGTCTTAGTCACATTCCCCAGGGACAGGGTGAGGGTGCTGCCCGCTAGGGATGTGGCGGGTGGGCAGTTGTCAACGGTGATCCCGGAGCCGATTATGGTGCATGAGACGGGGCCCAGGTACTGTGTCCCCGGGTCCAGCTCGACCACCACGGTAACGTTGTACGAGCTCCCCATAGGGACGGTTATGTTGATCGTGTAGGCTAGGTCCTCGCCTATGGTAGCTGTGGCCTTGTCAACCTCATTCTCAAGATCCAGGGGCTCGACTGATAGTAGTAGGCTGCTGGACACGTTATAGATCCTCTCTCCCAGGAGAGTGCCCGGATCTCCCGGGGTCTGGTTGCCCGTGCCACGTGGTCCTGGGAGGCTGGAGGCGATGAAGTACCCAGTATTGTTTATCGAGCTCCCATGCAGCGCATTATATGGGTCTAGGCTAGCATTGTAGTAGACGTGTATGGATTCCCCGGGTAGGAGGCCCCGGCTCAGGTTTATCGTTATATTGAGCTTGGCTGGCGTTGAGTAGCTCGTGTACGAGAGGGGGTATAGGCCTGTAGAGTTCCGTAGGTAGACGCTTATACTAGCAGTGTCTAGGACCAGGCCTTGGGGCATGGGGTCTATGGCCCACACGTCGAAGGCAGGGCCAGAGTAGTAGGTATTATTGTTGTATAGGGTCAGGTTGAAGGAGACCCCGCCGCTCTCGCCTAGCACGCTCGTGTTGGACTCCTTCACAACCGTCAGGTCCGGCTCGTGTATAACCACTTGTACATGGGGCGGTGTGGTGTTCTGGGGGCTGACGTACTCCCCGGTCGCGTTGAGGAACCCTGTGACAGCGCCGTTCCAGGGCCAGACTCCTGCATAGTTCTCAGGCCTATTAAGCACTACCGCCTTCAGCCTGATCGAGACTACCTCATCGTCGGTATCATTATTAGTATTCCTGGTGTCCGATAGCACGTACTTTACAAGGTTGGGGTACAGCCTGACCCCGTCTATGCTACTCCAGACTCCAGGTATTAGGCTGGCGTTAGCTGCATAGACGCCAGGGTCGTCTACTGTTATGTTAGACTCGTTAAGGTACTCTACTAGCATTATATCGTATTGGCCACTGGAGCTATTGTAGAGGGCTGGGAGCCAGTCGTCTATGGTTAGGTTCCATGTGAACCCCTCGGGGATCGACACGTTGATCTCATACACCAGAACCTCACCGATGGTGACTACTAGGGGCTCTGGGAGGCCGCTTCCAGTCTTGCCGGTGAAGTCCTCCTGGCTCCAGTAAACCCTCTTGGAGAGAACCAGGGGAGGCCTAATACTCACATTCACACTATCCCTGGGAGGGTTGGCGGGATCCACCAGGTTGGTTCCGTTGGGTGCATTGG
>JALUDK010000216.1 GCA_027044005.1 Acidilobaceae archaeon
GTCTATAGCCTGCGGCCCTCCGGTGGCTGCAATAGGCGGGGACAGCGTGAGGGGCACCATGCTGTACATAATAGGGGGCGATATGCTCTATGCGTATCCCCTACCTGGGGCCCCCCAGGGCTTCGAGGACCTGGGGGTCTACAACTCCACTATAATAGCCGTGAAGGATAGCCTCCTCCTCGAGGCTAGACCCCAGGAGGGTTACGTGAGGCTCCTGAACCTAACAACGCCGGGATGGAGGGTTGATCTAGACCTTGTCCAGGGCGAGCTACTGCTGGGCTCCCTAAGGAGGGACCCATCAAGGCTAGCCCTCGTAGTCAAGTACCCTTCAATGGAGGCCCAGGCCCTGGAGGTCGTGGGTAGGGCAGCGATAATGGCGGCTCACACAGGGTGGGGGGATAGGATGCTATCCCTTGTCAGGCCCGCCGGCGCCTGGGCCCTCCTCGTGGAGTGGAGCCCCTCTAGGGTGTACAGGGCCGTCTCCACTGTTATGAGTGATGCCTACACGCTCACCGCAACCGGATCCACTATGGGCGGCGTGTGGCAGGGGGGCCGTCTCCTGGGTGGTATGAAGGCGATCCTAGTGGAGTCCTCCTCAGCCACCCCCGGCCTGGTGGGCGAGGGTTATAGGATTGTGGTTAACATGGACAAATACAAGGGGCCCCTCGTAGTCCATGGCGGTCTAGAGATCGAGCCCGTGGAGGCGGAGGCAAGCCCTGGGCTTGGCGATCCCCTGACTGTTGCGGGTAAAGCCTGGGGTGGCGGGGAGAGGGTGGATGTCCCTGCCAGGGTTTACGGTGTTGATAGGGACCCTGTCTCCCTCTTCCTGGCGCTGGCTGCGCTCTCGATACCCTCGTGGCTGCTGATATCCAGGGTGCTCGAGGGCTAGTATGGGGCCCCTATATATCGAGAAACCCTAATATACCCCCTGCCAGCCCAGGCATGGGGCTAGGTGAAATGCATGGAGTACACGACCCTAGGCACCACCGGCGTTAAGGTCTCTAGGATAGGACTGGGGGCATGGCAGTTCAGCCAGACCTGGGGCCTCACGGACTACGAGACGGCCAAGTCGATTATAGCCAAGGCCCTAGAGTCGGGGATCAACCTGATAGACACCGCCATGGTGTACGGCAGGGGTATGAGCGAGGAGTTCGTAGGCAGGGCCCTAAAGGAGCTAGGCGTCAAGAGGGACGAGGTGGTTATAGCCACAAAGATACCCGGCGACTTCCTAGCGTACGACGACGTCTTCAAGGCGGTGGATAGGAGCCTGAAGAGGCTACAGGTGGACTACATAGACCTGATGCAGGTCCACTGGCCCCCATGCTGGCACAACCACCCCACATGCGAGTACATGAAGGCCCTCGAGAGGCTAGTCAACCTTGGCAGGATCAACTACATAGGACTAAGCGACTTCCCCGTAGAGCTGGTAGATGCGGCGAGGAGCTGCCTCTCCCGGGTGGATGTGGAGGTCCTACAGGTCCGCTACAACCTTGCCGAGAGGCAGGCGGAGAAGGAGCTAATACCCTATGCTGAGGAGAACGGCATGAGCCTACTAGCCTGGAGCCCCCTGGCCAAGGGAGCCATACTGGGCAAGTACAGCCTAGAGGAGGCCCAGAAGCTCCAGGACGTGAGGAGCGGAGACCCCCTCTACCACCCAGACAACTACCCCCAAGTACTACAGCTAGCCGCCAAGATAAAGGAGGTGGCCGAGAAGTATGGGAAGACCCCGGCCCAGGTAGCGCTAAACTGGCTAATCATGTACAGCGACACGGTGATACCAATACCCGGGGCTAAGAGGCCCGAGCAGGTGGAGGACAACGCCGGCGCGGTAGGATGGAGGCTGAGCTACGAGGACTGGCGCCTCCTCGATGAGGCGAGCCGGGGGCTGAGGATAACATACGTTACATGGTAGGGGGGCTAACCGCGCCCCTTCAAGGCCTCCACGAGCCCCCATATAGTCCCCATATAGAACATTTGCGAGATGACGGGGTTACTACTCGAGTACAGCCTACTAGCGGTGGCATCCCTGTCAGCCACGTACTCCGCAACCCTGGCCACGTCGCTGATCCCCTCACCCAGCGCCTCCTCGACTAGGCTCATCCACCTCCTCACCTGGTCGAGGTGGCCCCTAAGGTAGCTGGTAGCATCGGTAAGGGTCCCGTAGTGGCCTGGAGCCGCCTCGGAGGGCGCCATCTTGATCATCTTCTCCACACTCTCTATATAGGCCTGGGGCTTGAAGGGCGGGGGCGTGCTGGGCAGAGCAACCCTCTCCCCCATGTACTCGATCACGATCCCAGCAGAGTCGCCGAGGAACATGAGGTCCCTGCCCTCCACGAGTATACTCATATGGTGGCTGGCATGGCCGGGTGTGTGTATGAACCTGAGCCTGAGCCCACCGACCTCGAGGACCTCCCCGTCGCCGGCCTCCCTGACGAGGTGGCCTGGGGCGGGGCTAGGCTTCCCATACAGGTCGGCCACGGGGCCTAGGACCGCCCGGGAGGCCTCCCAGAGCTTATCCGGATTAACTATATGCTTAGCACCCCGGGGGTGCACTATTATCGTGGCCCCGGTCTCCCTAGCCAGGTCCGCGGCGGCCCCGGCGTGGTCCAGGTGTATATGGGTCAGGATGATGTAGCTAGGCCTCACATCCTCCTCCCGCAGGGCCTCCAAGACCCTATCCACCGTGCTCCGCGGCCCCGTGTCTATGAGCAGGGCTTCGCTACCCTCAACTAGGAGGTAGGAGGCGATCAACCGCTCACCAACAGGAGTCACATCTACAACCCGTAGCTTCAAGGCCACAGGCACCCCGCACTATGTATAGGGGCCTAGAGGGTTATAGCCTAAGCCAGTCTAGGGGATCGAACACCCCGGTCGGGGGCCTAGACTTAACACTGGATCAATAACAATATAGTATAGTTAGTATGGAGGCGATGCGGATGGATGCCAGGATAGCCTCACTGGCGGCTGCCCTTGTGATCATAGCCCTCATAGGACTCGCGGTCCAACTCGGCGGGGAGGAACAGGCTACAGAAACCCAAGCCACGCGAACCCCCATAACAGGCACAACGACAAGCCCAGCGACAAGCGAGGGCAAGGAGACCGGGATGCCCTGGACAACCACAACGGTAATAACAGAGTCCGGGACCACCACGATGACAACACTGACTAGGACCGGCCCCACGACCAGCCAGAGCCAGGAGGGAGGGACGCAGGCCCCAAGCGAGGAGGCAGAGACCACCACAACCACAACAACTACAACCACAGGGGCGCCCGGGGGAGGCCCTGGGCAGCCTACAATAGTCCCCGGAGAGCCCGGGGCACCCAAGATGGGTGCAGTTAAGGTGAAGGTAGACAAGACCGTGAAGGCCGGGAAGGGATGGGTAACCGTAAAGACCGTGGCATTGGAGCTAGACGAGAGGGAGGGGATGCTAACCGCCAACATCAGCCTAGCCCTGCCAGACCCATGCTGGAATACCAGGGCAAGCATGGAGGTTGAGGGCCCCAGCGCCACCATAACAGTGGTTACAGACAGGAACCCCAACGCGGTGTGCATACAGGTGATAAAGG
>JALUDK010000217.1 GCA_027044005.1 Acidilobaceae archaeon
GAAGGTGGACGGGATATTCATAGAGATAGGCTTCCAGCCACCCAAGGAGTGGTACCACTCCATGGGCCTGGAGACCGATGACGACGGGTACCTGAAGGTGGACGAGTGGATGAGGACCAACAAGCCCGGTATCTTCGCGGCTGGGGACGCTACAACTCTATGGAGGGGCTTCCGCCAGGTGGTTACAGCCGCCGCTATGGGGGCGGTAGCCGCATATAGCGCCTATAACTACCTCATCGAGAAGGGCCTGTACAAGCCGAGGAAGAAGGGCTAGGCCAGCCTCCACCCCCTAACCCCGCCTAGGTCTACCTCCTCTACCAGGCCCTCCACCTCTAGCCTCCTGATATGGGCCAGCGCCTCGCCCATGGCGAAGAACCTCTCGGGCGCGGGGTACTCCTCCCAGCTGCTATACCTGGTCCTCCACTTTATCCTCCTGGCCACGTCGTACCCGGCTAGGGGGCCCTCTCTTAGTAGGCCCAGGACCTCGGCCAGCCTGGACTTGTGGTGCTCTAGGATCTCCCTGGCCCTCCCGGCGGGGTCCTGGATGGGGTCCCTGTGCCCCGGGTAGGCCGTGCTGGCCCCTATCCCTGCTATCCTGGATAGGCTCTCCATGTACCAGCCTAGGGGGTCGTCCCTCCAGTTGTGTATAGTCACGTGGGGGGTTATGCCTGGGAGAAGGGTGTCCCCCACTATCAGCCTCTCGCCGGGTAGCTTGAGTAGTATGTGCCCCGGCGTGTGGCCGGGGGCCTCTAGGACCTCTACCCTAGCCCCTCCTAGGTCTAGGGTGTCTCCCTCGTGGAGTGGTCTCCAGTCCAGCGAGGCGGCCTCCTCGTAGACGTCCCTCAGCCTAAGCGCGGGGTGGCTCTTCCTTATCTCCTCCACCTCCTCCTCTGGCATGCCAGCCTCCTGGTAGAGTTGGAGGGCGGAGCCGACGTACTCCTCTACGCCTCCACGGATTACCTTGAGGTCTCCCTCTCCTATGTAGAGTCGAGCCCCCGAGATGTAGTATACCATCGTCGAGGCCGTGGAGTGGTCCACGTGGAAGTGGGTGACCACCACGCTCTCCAGGCTACACGGGCTAACCCCGGCCTCTGCCAGGCCACGGGATAGGTCTAGGAGGGACCGGCCCCACGCCATGCCAGGGTCGATGAGCGCCGAGCCTATCAGGTAGGAGTTTACCCACCCGAGGCTCTTTATAGGGAGCCTCACCCTGATACGAGCCACATCCAATCTACGCGGACACCCTCAACGTAATTGTATCCCTCCGGGCCTATATAGGCTTGGGGCCGCCCCGTGTTAGTGCCTTATAGAATATGAGCCACTCCCCCAGGAGCCATGCAGGTGTCAGCATCGTGGGTGGCGACGCCACCCAGTGCAACTCGCCGAGGAGCCTGTACTCGAGGAAGTCGGCCAGGGCCATGCTGGCCTGCGCGCCCCCAAACCCTGGTAGCGGGAAGAGCGCCCACCTGGCAACTAGTAGGGGCGCCAGCAGGCTGGCCATCCCCTGCGGGATCCCCTCGGAGCCGCTACCCAGCACAATGTTAACCAGTAGCCCCATGTCGAACGTGAAGGTCCTCCAGCACGCTGCCTGGCCCAGGAGGGGGAATGCTATCAGGAACCTGTAGGGCCTCCACCTGAGCTTGCTAAACCCGGCCAGCCAGAGGCCTATAGCCGGGTATGCCAGGGCCGCCGTTATGCCGAAGGGGCTCAGCATCGCTAGGAGTATAACCGATATTACAGCTACTCCGAGGAGCGGAGCCGCTAGGATCCTGGCGATCCTCGTAGACACACTGTAGAACCTCGGCATCAGATCCACCGGGTTCACGTCGCCTATAAGGGGCTCGAAGACCCTGTAGGCTAGGTAGGCGTAGGCTATATACGCCAGCGGGTACCCCACGGCCACCCACGCCTCCAGCCACCATGCACTCCGGATCACCTCGTAGACCTCGCCCCAGCCTAGGCACAGGAACATGGTGCTCGATATCCACGCCGTAGCTAAGGGAGCCAGGGCCAGGGCCATCGCCATCCTATAGCGCCTACTCCACACCAGGCCCGGGGACACCGCCAGGGGGCTAAGGAGCAGGGCAGCCACTAGGTAGAGTAGCATGGGGGCTATGAAGAGCTTAAACCACACGCTGCCAATCCCGATACCTAGGATCTTGTGGAAGAAGACACGGTAGGGCTTGTCGCAGGCTGTCAGGGCGTTGTACTCTAGATACGCTGCCCAGGTGTAGAGGAGGATCGTGTAGATCGAGAACAGGGCGACAAGCCTCCTGTACTCCACGCTTCCACTCTCCATAATGCGCATATACCTTTAACAACTATACCCTACTCACATAATAAACCTATATGGCTTTTAATGTAATTTAATTAGAAGAATCTGAGATAGCTGGCAGGATTCTCTTTATCGCCTCGACTAGCCACGGGGGCCTCGCGGCCTCCCTAAGCCTTCCCGGCTGTATCGCCGACACCGATATGTAGCCGTTGAGTACGGCCCACACGTCTGTCCCCTCCCCGGCGTCCCAGTACCTTTGCCTCCAGCCACTGATCTCCACCTTAACCACTCCGGCCTCTACCCTGAGTTGTAGCTTGTAACTGTTGCATGCTGGCCTGGTCAGCAGGATCCCACGGGGCCTCTCCTCGGGCACGTTAACGTTGAGCAGTATTGGATCCCTGGATCCTAGCGATGCTGCCAGGGATGCTACTAGCTCTGAGGCTGTCTCGTATAGTGTGGGGTCTCTTAGCGTGGAGTCTGTGGCTAGGCTGGCGGCTATTGATGGTATACCGTGTACTACTGCCTCGAGTGCTGCACCTACTGTGCCGCTGGTTAGTATGTCCTCTATCCCCATGTTTGGCCCCTTGTTTACGCCCGAGATCACTAGGTCCGGCTCCTCGTCCAGGAGTAGCTGGAGGCCTGTTAGCACTGCTGTCGCTGGGGTGGAGTCTATGCTCCACGCCCTCTCCGCCCCGGGGTATCTTACCTCCCTGATGCGTGCTGGGTACCTAACCGCCTTCCCGATCCCGCTCTGGTTCGTCTCGGGCGCGATTAGGTATACGCTGTGGCCATCCGCCGATAGCCTAGCGACTAGCGCCGCCAGGCCTGGAGCGCTGATCCCGTCGTCGTTGGTTACTAGTATACGCATAGTGTTGGCTACCCACTCTCTACCCCCTACGGGCCGGGATTAAAAATGGTTGATTGGCGTGTGAATGATTTAAATTCGCGTTTGACGTCTATAACCTCCACGGCGCCTATTATACGTGTAGAGGAGGCGGTCCGTGATGGTCAGGCTACCTAGGAGGAGCATACCCCTCCTAGCCCGGGATATCATGAGCACCCCGGCTATCACCGTCAACGAGAACACCCCGCTGAAGGAGGTTGCCAGGATCATGTGTGAGAAGAAGATCGGGAGCGTCGTCGTCGTTGGCTTTGACGGGAAGATTAGGGGGATCATAACTGAGAGGGACATGACCTGCGCTGCCGGCAAGGAGGAGGCGACCCTGGACATGCCCGCCTGGGAGTTCATGACGCCCGACCCGGTCACCGTGAC
>JALUDK010000218.1 GCA_027044005.1 Acidilobaceae archaeon
CAAACATGTATGCCACAATAGCCGTTCCAAATAGTATTGCTAGATTCTCCAACAGCTCTCCCTTGAACTCCTTCTCGTTCAACACGGAATTATAGTACGTGAACCCCGACACGATTACTATAGCTAGTACGACCGATACTATGAAGGCTGTTATTTGGTGCTGGGTCAAGAAGTATGGAAGCGCCAATACTATAACCGCTAGTAGATATGAGACCCCCGTCACTATCGCACTCCTCCCCGGACTCTCCCTGGCCTCGCCCACATCAGCCTTGGCCTGTAGGTATGCTGCCCCGGACATTGATAGGGCCGCTGATACCCCCACTATTAGGCCCGCTATTCCGGCTACCAGCGTCTCCTTTGTTGCTCCTAGGAAGCCCGCGTGGACACCTGTTATCTCCACTATAGCGTCAGCAAGGCCCAGCGCTATGAAGCTTAGGTACCTCACTATATTCTCATTCATCCCGCTTATCAGAGTCTTCTCATGCTCCTCCTCATCCCTTATTATCCTCTCGAGCTCCCTCTTCTCCTCCCCCTCTAAGTACTTCATGTAGCTCCTGTAACTCTCGATAACATCCTTCTCATGCCTCTCAAGATACTTGAGAGTGAAGGTTAGGCCCAGGAGCTTCCTGGAGGCCCTGAAGAAGGCTAGCTTCCATCCCGGCACGCTGACCTGGCACTCCCCGGCTAGTGATGACCAGAACTTGTAGTGCCTGTACTCCTGCTCGGAGAACCTCTCCAAGACCTCCCTCATCCTTTCATCCGACTCTCTGGCTGCAAGCTCCTTGTAGATCACATAGTCTATATACTCGTCCACGCAGAACTCCCTAGCCTTCTCCAAGGCCTCCGGCGATAGCTGCCGCTGTCCCATAATCATGGCACCGGGCCAGTCTTATGCTACAGATTAGGCTTAATTAGGGTCAATCCTGGTCCTGGTGTGGCTCCTGGAGACGGGGGGCTCGTGGATTGAAGTATGTCAAGAATGCAGTGAAGGTTTTCCTAGACACGGGGACTAGGTTCCCTCGCAGGATAATATGGGCAATGGGTATGGTCAAGTATGCGGCTGCATCCGCTAACATGGAGCTCGGGCTTCTGGACGAGAAGAGGGGGGAGGCTATCAGGGAGGTTGCACTCAAGCTGGCGGAGGGAGCCTATGATGATCTGATAGTCGTGGACGTCTTCCAGACCGGGTCTGGTACTGGGCTCAATATGAACGTTAACGAGGTTATAGCCGTGGAGGCTTCCAAGATAGCTGGGGTAGAGGTACACCCCAACGATCACGTGAATAAGAGCCAGTCCAGCAATGACGTGGTGCCAACTGCTATAAGGGTTGCGGCGCTAGCCGAGGCCCTGTGGAGGGTCAAGCCTGCCTTAGGCCAGCTAGTAGCCTCGCTAGCCAACGCCGCTGCCAGGTTCGAGGACGCTGTGAAGCCTGGGAGGACTCACCTGAGGGATGCTCTACCCGTGACCCTGGGCCAGGAGCTGGACGCGTTCAGGAGGGCCCTCGAGGCCGATATGAGGCTCCTAGACTCTGCTCTAGACCTGGTTAGACTAGTGCCTCTAGGCGGCACCGCCGTCGGCACTGGGCTGAACGCGCATCCGGACTACCCGCGCCTGGCTGTGGGCAAGCTGGCTGAGGCTACCGGCCTCCCCCTAGAACAGGCCGAGAGCCGGTTCAGGGCTATGAGGCTCCTCACCGACCTGGTATCCCTCAGCGGGGCCTACAGGGCTATAGCCCTCGACCTGTGGAGGCTGGGCCAGGACCTTAGGCTAATGTACTCCGGGCCAAACACTGGGCTGGCGGAGATCGATATACCCCAGGCAGTGCCTGGTAGTAGCATGATGCCTGGCAAGGTTAACCCCGTGACAGTTGAGGCTGTTATGCAGGCTTCCGCACAGGTCGTAGGGCTTGACCAGGCTAACTCAATGGCGAACCTCCTGGGCGAGCTGGAGCTGAGCATGGGCATACCGCTGGTGGGTTACAACGTTGTGACCCAGTCGGTGCTCCTTGGAGAGTCCCTCTCCAAGCTCTCGAGCCTCGTTGTAGACAGGATCGAGGCGAGGAGGGAGAGGATGGCTAGGCTGGCAGAGACGAGCCAGGCCCTAGTCACGGTGCTGGCGCCGGTGATAGGCTACGACAAGGCGGCCGAGCTGTCGAGGCTGATGGGTGAGGGTAGGAGCATCAGGGAGGCTCTAGAAGAGCTAGGGTACCCTAGGGAGGAGGTGGATAAGCTACTAGACCTGAGGAGGCTGACGAGGCCCGGCATACCCGCGCTGGACCTCTAGGCCCTGGGCCTTACCGTGATTAGCGCGTACTCCGTGACCCGTGGCAGTGTTATGGTGAGCCATCCGCCCCTGGACTCGTAGCGCAGCTCCTCTCCTGAGACCTCCTCCACCACCCTGTACTTGTTCCCGCTAGCCTTGACTCTTACCCTTAGCGGCCCTACTGGTACCACGACCCTGGCTGGGTGTACCCTGTATGGAGGGTCAAAGGCTGGGACTGCCTGTTTGCTGGGCCCTGTGGGTGCGCTGAGTATCCTCTGGTTGTAGGTGTGGTTCACTATGTGTATATTGTATCCTCCCTCCTTCTCATACGCCTCGACCTGGACTGTCTCTGGCCCATCCACAGTTACTGGCGGCTCTCCGGCCACACTGTATATCGGCCTGGTGATCAGCTCTATGTAGTCTGGGTGCCCTATCCTGGTCACGTGCATCCCGATCCTGGCGGAGTAGTAGAGTATAGCACCCCTACCGGCCCTGGCGAGGCTTATCCCAGCCAGTTCTAGCCTCGAGTCGGGGGCTGGCGTGCTCCTTCCCAGGGTGTACTCGTACCCGTACCCACTCCTCCCCATCCTGACCCATGCAAGGACCCTGGAGCCCCGTGGCCTGGCCCTGACAACCTCTCCAAGCCTCGGCTCTGCCCTCTCCCTCACGAAAGCCGTGCTATGATCGCCCAGTATGACCGCCTTGGGGAGGCCTGCCCAGAGGCCTGGATCCCCGGTTAGGTCTAGGTAGCTGTACCCCAGCCAGAGTACACCCTCGTACGACACCCCTGCCAGGTCCTGGAGGGCTAGGGAGTGCCTGTAGGTGTAGTCCGGCCTCATAATGCCGAACTCGTGGGTTGCCACTAGGAGGCCTCCCCGCTCCACGTATCCTCTCAAGGACTCCTCTAGCCTGTCCCCCACAACCTTCATATCGGGGGCTACGAGGACCCTGTATTTCGAGGCCTCCTCTTGGTTCTCTAGGTCCTGCGAGGATACTATATCCCAGACGGTGTTCTTCGCGAAGAATGCCAGGGAGAACCCCTCGATCTCGCCGACATAGAAGTCAGGCCTGTTGTAGTACGCCTTGTCATGGGTTTCAGGATCGAACACTATACCTACGAATCTAACCGGTTCCTGCCCCTCCAGTATGTCCTCTAGCCTCTCGAGGACCTCATAGGCGCTGGCTACATAGTCTAGAGCCCGGGGGTCTTCGTTTAGCTGGGAGGAGAATATGG
>JALUDK010000219.1 GCA_027044005.1 Acidilobaceae archaeon
CGCCATCTATCTCCCCAGGCCTCCTGAGCCTGTTGCTCCTCCTCATGGGGGTGAACTCGTCCCTGACAGGGTCCCACATCCCCTGGTAGATGAGCATGTTGAAGTTGATCTCCCTGGCCATGATCCTCGGGTTAGCCTCCGCCTCCACCGGGCTCACGGGGGTAGCTGATCCCGTGCCCCCGGTGTAGTCCCAGCTCCTGTCTGGCTTGAGCCTCCTCTCCCATACCAGGACCTTCTCACCCCTCTTCTCGAATACCACCCTCTCCCTCTCCACCCCGGCGTACTCGCTGGGGAGCCTGATCACCCCGTACCTCCTAAGGTACTGGTACAGCTTGGTGTAGATCCAGTAGTCGGGCCTAGCCAGCCCACGGGGCTCCCTGGCCTTGTAGGTCCACTGTATAACCCTGTTTCCATCAGTCATCGTGCCCTCCCTCTCGAACCACGCCGCTGCTGGGAGGAGCACGTCGGCGAACCAGGCCGTCTCGGTCTCGAACAGGTCTGCAACGACGAGCAGGTCTAGGCTCGCCAGCGCTGCGTATATCACCTTAGCATTGGGATTTGTAACCGCAGGATTCTCACCGAATATGAACGCAGCCCTGATCTCCCCCGCCAGCGCCCTGCGTGGCCAAACGGTCTCGCTGCTACCGGCACCCAGGGGTATGTCGCTCACAACCACGCCATTCACTGGGTCATCCTCTGGTATGGTGCCCATGAATATGCCCCACGTCAGCTCGTGCCTCCTCCACCCGTTGAAGATCCACGCCCTGAGCGCCTTCGCCAGGTCAGCCTCGCCCCTCAGTGGCTTCTTTATCGCGCTGAACGGGGGCTTGTCCCTGGCCCACTCCGGGACCTCCCAGTTCCAGGCGTCTGGCATCCCCTGGAGCTTCCAGTCCTGGTAGACCCTGATCTCCAGGGGAGACTTGGGAACTGCAGGGTAGCCAGGCAGGCCTCCAGGGCCGAACTGCACATCGGTGACCCCTTGCACGTTGCTGTGCCCCCTGAAGGGGTGGGTGCCCCCGCCAGGGTACCCGACGTTGCCTAGGAGTAGCTGGACCACGGCTGCTGACCTGATTATGTTTACCGAGGCGTTGGTGTGCTGGGTCATGCCCATGGCCCACTGTATTATGCCGTGCCTCTTATGGCCGCTAGCGACCCCGCTATTCTCCACGAACCACTCAGCCGCCTTCCTAAGCTTCTCCACCGGCACCCCGGTTATCCTCGAGGCGGTGGCTGCGTCGTACTCCTTGATCACCTCCTTTAGGTCCTCAAGGTCCTCCCTGGATATGTTCCACCTATCCATGAGCCTGGAGAACTCGGGCAGCTGGTCTATCGGCGGGTTCCTCTCGTAGAAGGCGTAGTGGAGGACGTACCATAGTATAGCCGTCTCCGTGCCGCTCCTGAAGGGGAGCCACAGATCTGCGTAGGTAGCTGTCCTGGAGAACCTGGGATCCGCCACAATAAACTTGCCGCCCCTCTCCTTGGCTTTGAGGAAGTAGTAGAAGGATAGGGGGTGGGCCTCAGCAGGGTTGCTGAAGAAGAATACTACGCTGGCCAGGGCTACATCCTCTATACTAGCCGTCTCCGCGCCCCATCCGTATGTGGTGGCTAGGGCCGTGACGGTTGAGCTATGACACTTCCTATACTGGCTGTCGAAGTTGTTGGTGCCCAGGAACGCTGCTATCTTGTTGCTCAGGTACCCCGCCTCGTTGGTCATGACGGAGGAGCCGATCATCTGGACCGGCGTCTCGGCCCCATGGTAATAGTATCCATCGTCGAAGACCGGTGCCCCTGTTTTTGTCCTATAATCATCCATGATGGACCTCATCCTCACGGCGATGAACCTGAACGCCTCATCCCACTCGACCTCCCTCCACTCTGGGGGATACCTCTTCACAAGCTCCACAAGCTCGCTCCAGGACCTTGCCGAGAGTATCTCCTCAACCGGGGGCTTCGGCCCAGTCCGTATCCTAGGCTTGAGCACCCTCAGATCATTATCTCCCAGCTGGTACGCGGCCTTGCCCTTCGGACATAGCCTCCCCAGGTTTATGTAGGAGTCAGTGGAGCCGCGGGTATGGACAACCCGGTCTCCCACGGTATAAACGTCTATGGAGCACCCCATGGAACAGTAGGGGCATATCGAGGGGGTCACCTTTGCATTAACAATATCAGTCTTGCCACCGATCTCGCCTAGCCTCCACTCCGTCTTAACCCTCTTAAAGGGGGGTAACGCTGCCCTGGCGATCCCAGCCGAGCCAGCGCCTAGTGAGATGGAGGCGAGTGCACCTAGCCTAAGGAACTCCCTCCGGGACACCCTTGGCATGGGCATCACCTCCGGAAGATACTGCCAGACCCATACCTCTTGTCCCTCCTGCCCCTGAGCATCTTGGCGGTGAAGCACGTCACATCCTCACCGCCCTCTAGGATGGAGTATAGGCCATCGACGGCATCCGCCCCCAACTCGGCCTCAAGGGCCTCTATATCTAGAGTAACCCTGTCGGCCTGCAGGGGAGGCCTGGACTTAGGATTAGACATAGGATCCACCCGCTAGGAATCTTAATTGTATGATAAACAATACAGAGTTTATATGTAAATTTATAATTGTTTCACTGTTAAATACAATATCTAAATAAAACAATATATGATAATATATATTAGAATGTTGCATGGGCAAGGGGTGGGAGTATAATTACCCCCACCAGCACCATGCCCAGCAAGGACCGGCGGGGTGTTATACTCCAATGGCCTGGATTAACGGCAAGGTCCTCCACATACAACTCGCAGGCGAGAGCATAGAGGCCAGGGCCAGCGGGCTAAGCATGGAGGCCTTAAAGCTGCTAGGGGGAGGCAGGGGGCTAGCGGCACTCCTGTACTCATGGAGCGTGGAGGAGCCTCCAGACCCGCTATCGCCCCAGAACCCCCTCGTCGTTGCCCCGGGCCTCCTGTTAGGGTCAAAGCTAACCACAGCATCGAAGACCATCATCATGGCTAGGAGCCCAAAAACAGGGTTCCTAGGGAGGAGCAGTGTAGGGGCACGGATGGGGCTGGAGCTTAGGAGGGCTGGTTATGATGCAGTAGTGATCAAGGGGAGAGCCGACAATCCCTCCGTGCTGGTGATAGACTGTGAGGGAGCCAGGCTAGAGCCAGCCCAGTCCCTATGGGGCCTCAGGGTGGGCGAGGCCCGGGCCAGGCTCTCCACGATGTACCCGGGATATGCAGATGCTATAATAGGCCCAGCGGGAGAGAGGCTCTCCGCCATGGCCACTATAGACGCCAACGGGAGGCAGGCTGGTAGGACCGGTATGGGTGCAGTCATGGGGGCTAAGATGCTGAAGGCAATAATGGTCCGGGGATGCAGGGACCCAACCCCTAGTAGCCCGGAGGAGGCCAGGAGGATAGCCCTCGAACTCACAAGGCTTACTCATAAGCATCCATCCAGCAAGAACCTAATAGAGTATGGCACCCCCCTCATGATGGAGCTCACGAACAAGGTAC
>JALUDK010000220.1 GCA_027044005.1 Acidilobaceae archaeon
GGCCGTAGGCCCTCTCTGCTATGCCCCTGACCCTCGATATTGTCCCTGACTCCGTTATTAATATGGAGACCCTGTTGGCCTTGATCTCCCTCAGGGCGTTCAGGATGCTCTTGACAACCCTCGGCGCAAGGCCCTCGAGGGGCTCGTCTAGCACTATGAGGCTGGGCCTCCTAACTAGTGCCCTGGCTACTGCTACGATCTGCTGCTCTCCCCCGCTCATGTACATGCCCTTTCTGTCTATGAACCTCTTCAGCTCTGGGAGGATCGTGTAGATCCACTCCAGCGTGTCCCCCGGCACTGGGCCGCCGTAGGCTACCTCTAGGTTCTCTAGGGCTGTTAGGTCTGGGAAGATCATCCTACCCTGGGGGACGTATCCAACCCCCAGCTCTGCTAGCTTGTGGGGCGGGGTCCTGGTCATGTCTAGGGTCTTACCCCTGCCCTTGGCGGTGACCCTGCCCCTGCTGGGCTTGAGTATGCCTAGGAGTGTGCGGAGGAGTGTTGTCTTCCCGGCCCCGTTCCTGCCAACTATCGCGTAGCTGGCCCCCTCCTCGACTTTGATTGTTATCCCCCTGAGGACCTCGACTCCCCCTATCTCGACCCACACGTCCTCCATGCTGATCTCCACCATGTCATCCACCCCGTCTACTCTCCGAAGTATGCGACCCTGAGCCTTGGGTCGCTCCTCACCTCCTCCGGTTTACCCTCTACCAGGACCTTGCCCTCGTGCATCGCCACCACCCTGTCGGAGACGCTGAAGACCACGTCTAGGTCGTGCTCCACGACGAGCATGGGTATACCCCGCCTCTTCAGCCCCTCGATCAACTCCACTATCCTACCCTTCTCAACAGCGCTAAGCCCAGCGGTGGGCTCATCCAGGAGTAGCACCCGGGGCTTGGTGGTTAGGGCCATTGCTATGTCTAGCAGCTTCCTCTCTCCATGACTAAGGCTGGAGGCCTCTACCTCTACCCTATCCTCTAGCCCAACCAGTGAGGCCAGCCTATGGGCCTCCTCGTCTACTCCAGGTAGCGCCTCGTAGCTCCTCGTGGGCCTCGTGTAGAGCCTTCTAGAGGCTATTAGCGCTGTCCTTAGGTTGTCAAGCACTGTGAGGCCGCTGAACACGTTGGGTATCTGGAACGCCCTCGAGACCCCCATCCTTGTTATGTAGGATATGGGCCTCCCAGTGAGGTCAACCTCACCTTCCCCCGTTACAAGCTTAATCCTGCCTGTGTCGGGCCTCACTACGCCCGAGATTATGTCTAGGAGCGTAGTCTTCCCTGCTCCGTTGGGGCCTATCAGGCCCACCACCGACTCCTCCTCTATGGTGAGGCTGACCCCGTCCACGGCGGCCACCCTACCGTAGTACTTCCTGACATCCTCCACTACCAGCACGGGCCTCACTCCAGCCTCCCCCCAAGCCTCCTCCAGATGTACCCTACTATTCCCTCTGGCAGGAGGAGTATGAGGGCTCCCAGCGTGACGCCTGTGGCCAGGAGCCAATACTCGGTTACACCCATAGCGGTGTCCTGGATGAAGACGTAGAGGAGCCCGCCTATGAAGGGGCCTATGAACACCCTGGAGCCCCCGAGTATGGCCATGAATACTATCGCGGCGCTGAAGGTCCAATAGAGGGCCTCAGGGTTGACGGAGGTCTGGAGGGGAGCGTAGAGGCTACCAGCCACCCCCGTCGCGAGGCCGCTTATAGTGTAGCTAAGCAGCCTAAGCCTGTTGACCGGGTACCCAACAACCTCAGCCCTGAAGGGGTTATCCCTTATGCTCCTAAACGCAAGTCCCAGGGGGCTCTTGAGGATCCTGAGCAGGGCTAGGAGCACCACGAGGGAGACTCCTAGGATGAGGTAGTAGTAGAGGACCACATCGCCCAGCGGGCGCGGGACACCGTAGATCCCCTCATCAGCGCCAGTCATGCTCCTCCATTTGAGTGCTATAGCGTAGAGTAGCTGGCCGAAGGCGAGGGTGAGCATCGCGAAGTATATCCTAGTGTGCCTCAGGCTCAGGAAGCCTGTGACGAGCGCTATCACCCCGACAACTAGGAGGGAGAGTGCCAGGGAGGCGGGGAAGGACAGGCCCATCTTGACCATGCCTATGGCAACAGTGTAGGCCCCAGCACCCCAGAACATTGCGTGGCCGAAGCTGAGCAGGCCCGTGTAGCCGAAGAGCACATTGAACCCAACAGCGGCGGTCCCGTAGAGTATCCCGGTAGCTAGGAGCCTCGTGTAGAAGGGACCCGCCAGGGCGGGGGCTACAGCAAGCAGTGCGAACACTAGTACAAGGGCCCAGTAGTCGCTGGGCTTCACCTCCTCTCCACCTCCCTGCCGCCAAACAGCCCGGTGGGCTTGACCAGGAGGACGATGGCCATCACTATGTAGATCAGTGCAACCTCCAACACGGGGTAGACAACCGCCATAACCGTCCTAGTGAACCCCACGATCAACGCGCCAGCCAGGGCACCGAGTATGCTCCCCATACCTCCAATCACGATGATGGCGAAGGAGAGTACTATCGCCTCTGTGCCCATGCCCGGGTAAGCCGTGAGCACGGGGCCAGCTAGGGCCCCGGAGGCCCCGGCGAGGGCGGAGCCCAGCATGAATGTGGCCATGAACATCCTCCTCGTATCAACTCCCAGCGCCTCGGCAACCTCCGGGTAGGAGGCGGAGGCCCTGATCTTCTTACCCAGCGTCGTCCTGGAGAAGAGGAGCCAGAGGCCCACCGCCGAGGCTAGGGCCACTGCTATGGCCGCCAGGTGGTAGACGGGTATGGTGTAGTCCCCCACTGACAGGCTGCCCCAGGGGAGCGTGGTTAACGACTTATACTCGGGGCCCCAGATCATCTTAGCCAAGTCGTCCAGCACTAGGATCAGAGCGAAGGTGAGGAGTAGCTGGACCTCCTCAGGCTTCCCGTAGACCCTCCTCAGGAGCCCAGCCTCGACCAGGAGGCCAATCACCGCCACGATGGCCCCGGCGGCTAGTATGCCCAGGACAGCCGAGGCGCCCCCGGGGAGGGCCGTCATCACAGTGTACATAATGTAGGCTCCGAGCATGTAGAAGGCCCCGTGGGCCAGGTTTAGGATCCTGGTTATGCCGAATATTAGGCTAAGGCCGGAGGCAATCATAAAAAGGATGGAGGAGTAGAAGAGGGCATTAACGAGTTGGGCCACCAGGAACCCTGCGTCGACCACCCCTACGAGCACCCTCTCCGTCAGCACTCCACCCTGGTCTTCAGCGGCTCCGGGAACACCTTGAAGGGGCTGAATATCTTGAGGTCGCTTAGGATCGGGTGGGGGTACTTGCCCCCGCCGCGGGCCAGCTTGCCCCAGTACACCTCATACATGCCCTGGTGGTCGCCGCCCCTCACGTACACGGGGCCCATGGGGCCAGCGACCACGAGGTCCTCCATGGCCTTCACGAAGTCGTCTACGTCGGGCCATGAGCCCTTCTCCGCGTAGGCCCTCTCCACGGCAGCCTTTA
>JALUDK010000221.1 GCA_027044005.1 Acidilobaceae archaeon
CTCCTGTCGCCGGGGCTCCCGGCGAGCTCCATGGATAGGATTACGTTCTCCAGCGCTGTTAGCGTGGGGACCAGGTGGAAGAACTGGAATACTATCCCGATGTTCTTTCTCCTCCACTTTCTCCTCCAGGATTCGCCCTTGCCAGAGATCTCCTCTCCGAGAACCCTGACCGTGCCCTTGGTTGGCGTGTCTATTCCTGCCGCTAGGAATATGATTGTGCTCTTCCCGCTCCCGGATGGGCCTACGATTGCCGTGAAGGTTCCCCTCTCTACTGTGAAGCTGACGCCACGGAGAACCTCCTCCTCGACCTTACCGGTCTTGTACGTCTTCCAGACATTGTCGAATTCTAGGGCCGCGGTCAATGGTATGTACACCTATATACAGCGGCATATAACTAGTGTGTTAAAAGCATTAGCAAGTAACCGGATCTCCATGATACATATCCTGATATATCAACCACCATAAAATACTAGCGGCCCGGGGGGTTAATGGAATGCAGTTCCAGGGCTCCGCCACGTTCATGAAGGCCCTCCCCCTGATGGCCTCAGCAATGATAGCCCTAGTCATAGGGGGGCTAGTGGGGCTAGGCTTCCTTGCAACGATAGCAGGGTCATCCCCGGGGCCGTTGTCAGCGTTGGCACCCATGTACGGCTCCCACTGGTTCCTCATGATACTGGGCTTCACCAACGCGCTGATCAGCGCAGAGCTACTAACCCTCCTCTCCATGGAGTGGAGCAGGAGGGTCGCCCCTAGGAGCCTGGTCGCGGGGTTCCTAGCATCATACTGGGCCTCCATCATACTCTATATAGCGGGCTATACAACCCCGGCACTAGCCCTAGCAACTATAGGCCTGGTACTGGTGGCATGGTACACATACAGGGTCCTACTGGCGAGGAGCTGGATCGGGCTACCCCCAACCCACTACAACTACCTCCTCACAGCCACGCCCATTATAATGGCTTCCATAATAGTATACTGGCTCGCATCCCAGCGCCTAGGCCTCCCCTCATTCAGCCTCCCTCTGGCCAGCCTAGTACTCCCAGTGGCTGCGATAATCGCGGTGGAGACGAGGGACATACCCCTGCTCCTCGGCATCCCGCCAACCAGGAGCCTAGCAGCCAAGAGCAGGAGCCTCAGGCTAAGGGCCGTCTCCGCCTACATAACATCTACGCTAGGAATACTAGCCCTAGCCTCAGGGCACAAAACAGTCGGGGGCCTGCTCATAGCGGTAGGCGGAGTGCTGGCACTAACTAGCGTTGCACTACTCGATGCAATGGAGAGGGCTAGCAAGGCGATACCAGCCAGTGTGAAGAGGCATGTAGCAGCCCACACTGTGTTATCCTATGCCTGGTTCGTTGGCGCCGGCCTCATAGCCGTAGCAAGCGGCGTGGGGCTACTAGGATCGGTGGCCCTGGGCGACGCGGTGACCCATATGCTAACGCTGGGGTTCATGTTCAACGTGATAATGGGTATAGATGCAATCCTGCTCTACGGCCACGCAGGCATAAGCCTAGACAAGACTCCACCCCCACAGCCATGGCCGGGTCTTCTACTCAACATCGGCCTAATCCTCAGGATACTCTACGACATAGGCATGCTACCGGGTAGCGCAGCTGTTGCTGGGGGCGCGTTGACCGGTATCGCGATAATAATATTCTACGCGAGGAATATGATCAATATAAGGAGGATACTATCCCAGGGGTGACCCCGGGCCTTGGGCTATCCAACAATAAGCTACAAGCCGACGCTTAGCGGGGAGACGGACCAGCCCCTACACCTCCAGCTAGTAGACCTGGAGAAGATCGAGTCAGAGGGCTACATGAGAGTGGTCCACCACTCTGGGGAGAGGGGATACCATATAAAACTGGTTCTCAACGACCGGGAGGCTATCTCCCTATTCGTATGGAATGACAAGGTATTCAGGGCAAGGAATACTCTGGCTAGGAGCTACGGGGTCATACCGATAGAGGAGATCGAGGTTGACGAGGAGGAGGGTGACAGGCTCATAGCAGAGGGGAGCTATAGGCTGCGCAACGGCGTGCTAGAGCTTAGGATAGAAAAAACCTACGACGAATCCGTTACTAGGCCGTGCGTGTGCAGGTACAGGCTCAAGCTCAAGGGGGTGAAAGAGTACATATCACCCAAGCACGGCCACTCCACCAGGCCCGAGTACTATCTTATAGCGCTCAGGAGCCATAAACCCCCATAACCATCAACCCGGCCCCCGCATCACTGGGGGCGATGCGGAGACGGCCGTGAGGGGGACTCCCACGGGGTGACCGGCCGTGTTTAAACCGAGCCCCCACCCGTTAGGGGGCCTTGAACCACCTCGCGCGGAGGCACTCCAGGATCTGGCTGGAGAGCTTGGCCAGGTAGCCCTCCCTACTGGTTACTATATTGAACAGCCTCTGCGCTCTCTGGCCGTATACAGCCTGAACGCCCTGAGCCTTCTCCTCCGGGCTCTTGCCATACCCGTTGAAGCCCAGTACCGAGTCTAGTGGCTGCCTGGGCCTCGGCGCAGGGTCTTCGCCTGGCTTTCCGATTGCCAAGCCTACCACCGGGACCACCAGCGGGGGCAGCCCTAGTATCTCAGCCACTCTGCATGGGTTCCCGTATACTGCTATGAAGGCTACGCCGTAGCCCAGGTCCTCGGCTGCAAGTCCGGCCCATCCAACCATTATACCTGCGTCTACTAGTGCTGCGATGACGTGGCCTAGCCCCGGCTCGGCTGGCTCGACTCCGCTGGCTTTTGACGCCTCGACGATCTTGGCGTAGTCTATGCTGAATACTAGGAATAGGGGTGCCTTCTTCACGTGTTCCTGGCCCCCGACGGCGTCGCCTAGCTTCTCTAGGAGGCTGGGGTCTGTTACTGCTTGTATGCTTACTGGCATGAGGTTCCAGGCTGTGGGTGCCCTCCTTGCAGCCTCTATTATGAGGTTTACGTGCTCCTCCTCTACGGGGCCGCTGTAGGCTCGTATGCTCCTGTGCCTCTTCGTAGCCTCTACCACGCACGGCATGGGTGGCTCACCTCCCTTGTCTCGGTCTTCTATGTATTGGTCCTACTTATAACTCCTTGCCCCACCAGCTCCTCCCCAACCCTGGGGGCCACGTCGACGATTCTTACCCTGGGATGGCTCCTTACTGGCAGGGTGTTTGCCACGATAACCCCGCTAACCCCTGCGTTGATAAGCTTCTCAACGTTGCCAGGTATATCTAGTAGGTGGGCGGCCATGACTGTTACACTCCTAGCCCCATACTCCAGGAGGCTCCTCGCTGCCCTGGCCGCCGTACCCCCTGTGCTTATGATATCATCGACTATAACCACATCCCTGCCCTTCGCGTTGATCTCCTTGGGCTCTATGCTTATCTCGCCCGTCCTCCTATCCCTCCTCTTAACTAGGTAATCATAATCGCCCCCTAGGCTGGACGCGAGCTCCCGGGCCCTGGGGAGGGCCCCTAGGTCGGGGGCC
>JALUDK010000222.1 GCA_027044005.1 Acidilobaceae archaeon
GTATAAAAGGGTTCCCCACCCACCCCGAGCCGCAACTAGGGATCTATATAGGAGAAACCCGCCCGGGCTAGGAAACCTCCACCAGCCCCAACCGCTCGTACTCCTCTAAAACCCTCACCAGCACATCACCACGGATACGCTCCACCCCATAAACAGCGGCCAGCTTCGAGTGCAGCGCGCTAACAGTGATACCACCACGGGCGTGGAAGAACAGCTCCCTAGCATAGGCATTCCACTCTCCGCCAATAAGCCTGGCAAGCCTAGCGGCATCCCCACCATCCATCCCGGGTAGAACATAGTCAGCCAGGAACGGGGCCAGGCTCCTAACAACACGGGAGTCATCAACAGGCCTCCACGACGAACCACCGCCGCCGAGGAAGAGCTCCCTGGCAAGGCCAGCAGAGGCCTCGTCACCCCTGGCAAGGTGCCTGGTGACAATCATCCAAGGCCGGGGATCCGGGGCACTGGGCCTCGCCCCCACTCCGGTGGCCAGAGCAATTGTGGCTCCGAGAACGGCAGACTCCCTAAGCCTATCCGGGTCAATCCTATACGCGTCATCCCAGTCGCTATGATAATACGGGTCAGGCCACTGGTTGACCATAACAGCCGGGGCACCATAGCCCAGCATGACGTCATGGTCGCTACCCCCACTATATAGGGCGACCTCTACCCCCGCCAGGTATGAGGCCTCAAGCGATGCCCTAGCCAGTCCCTCTCCCATGCCTATAGGGGGAAGATAGACCCTAACCGGGCCCAGACCCGGCTCCTGGCGCCCCCCAACCATGTCAAGGTTGACCATGGAACTAGTCACGCCTGCAAGCCAGTTCCCAAGCACAGCGGCGCTACCGGTATACTCCGGGAACAGTGCTAGCCTAAGCGTGAACCCGGGATCCAGCTCGGCCAGTGCCCTGAAAGCGGCTATAGCAGCGGCCACCCCGCTGGCGTTGTCATTAGCACCGGGCTCGGGGTGGCAGTAGTGGGCCGAGAGTAGTGGGCCCTCGCCCATCCTATCCCCTATCCACGCTACTATAACTGGGAACCTGGGCTCCACCCCGGTGTCTGCATCGATATACACCTCCACAGTGGAGCCCTCTATCCCCTCAACTGTGCTTCGGGGTATGGAGGCTGCGGGGAGCCAGTGGTCCTCCCCCTCGGGCAGGAAGAGGCCTATGTAGGGCACCGCCGCTGGGGGTAGGTCCTCCCGGTAGAATAGGATCCCGGAGGCCCCAGCCTCCTCGGCCAGCCTATAGGCTATCCGGTAGTGCGACTTCACCACGAGTACCTTGCCCTCGGCGTCCTTATACTCCTCGGGGTCCAGCGGGTCCCTCACTAGTCGGGCCTCTCCACGGCTCCACCCGTCTGTTGGTGGCGTGTGGGGCGCGGCCAGTGTTGGGTGGCTCCTAGAGGTTAGCTCCCTCCCCCCTATCCTGACCCTGGCCTCCTCTAGGTGCCATCCCCGGGGTGTGGGCATCCACCCCGGCACTCCCTTGGCGGAGTAGCTTATCAGCTCGACCTCAGCGTTGTCTGGTAGAATGTCTAGGAGCATGGCTTCCAGGTCCTCGGCTGCCTCCACTATGCCCCTGGTTGCCTGGATCCTGTTGTGCGTGGTTAGCCTCTTGAGGATCCTGTAGGCTTCTAGCCTAGGTATCCTCCTCCTTAGCTCCTCTACCCTCACAGCCCAGCGCCTATAGGGCTCTAGCCCCCGGGGCGGGCTATAATGTTAGGGTTTAGCTGGGCCCTCCTCCCGTCTCCGCCTCTCGCCTCTAGGTTCCTCTTGGGCCTCTCGTCGACTACTATCGCCCGCACCAGGTAGTCGGTTAGCCTGATGTATCCCCGCCTCCTATAGAGCGCTAGGCCTAGGACAAGGTCTACTGGTAGGAGGAAGATCTTCCCCGCGTTCCTTATCCCCGCCTCGACTAGTGTCAGCCTGGAGCCGTCTATCCTCACCACCCTGAGGTGGAGTAGGTGCTTGCCTAGGGTCTGGCCGTTGTATGCCTCTAGCAGCGTTAGGAATATGAATGCTGCGAAGAACACGTTGGAGTAGCCTATTATACTCCTGTCTATGAGGCTAGCTAGGCTCCCCGTGATCCTTGTGGGGTCTAGGCCGGCTATGCCCGCGGCTAGGCCTCCTAGGCCCGCGATCATGTGCGGGTCTAGTATCGCCCCGGTGGATATGAAGAAGACTAGCACGTCTATTATGAAGGCTAGGATCCTCCTGTGTAGGGACGCCTGCCTGGCCTGGGGCTCCTCCTCGCCCCCGGCTAGGGACTGTACTATCCTATACACCTCCCTGCCTCTCCAGGTTAGCCTGTACCCGCTCCTCCCCTTCTCCACTAGCCCCGACATCCTCTTGAGGTGGTGGTTCAGGAGGCTCTCGCTTACCCCTACTAGTGATGCGAGCTCGCTGTAGGGGACCTCCACCCTCTCGTATAGGACCTGGGCTATCCTAAGCCTGACCTTGTTGCACATAATGTTGCATATGTCCTGGTTTTCGCTGGCGTCGCTCCTTGCCATTCCCTACCTTACCCTATATACAGTCCTCTTGGCCTCCTAGGAATCTTCTATCGTAATATATACTCTACAGGTCCCCTAGTTATTCTATTAATTTATTTTTCACTGTTAAAGTTTACCTGTTAGCTACTCAATTTACGTTAAACGCCGGGTCCCCGCCTCAATCCTGTTTGAATACGAACCCAGTTTACGTTAACATGTGCATTTTTATATATTAACATTGTTAAATTAGAGGGTGGTGCAGGGCCATGGAGCTGGGAGAAATGATAAACATGCTCATAGACCAGTGGAAGAGCTACCCCAGGCCCGCGGAGAGGCTAATATCAGCTATAGGCATAGACGTCCACTGGACCATACTCCAGTACGTCATGGGCCTACCATTCATGGCATTCATAGCCCAGATCATATACCTCAAGACGAGGGACAGGTTCTGGCTCAACCTAGCCAGGACACTGGTAAAGGGATTCGTAATAGTATTCGCAGTAGGAGCAGCTACGGGGACAACAGCCGAGTTCGGCCTCATACTACTCTGGCCAAAGTTCCTCGAGGTAGGAGGCAAATTCATATTCTTCCCCTTTTACGCTGAGGTATACGCATTCATGATGGAAGTCATATTCGTGTACTTCCTATACTACGGGTGGAGCAGGGTAGGGGACAAGACAAGGCTACTACTCACTGCACTAGTATTCATAGGAGCATGGTACAGCGGAGCCATGATAATGGCGGTGAACAGCTACATGGTAACCCCAACAGGTTTAGAACCTGCATATGACCCTGATACTGGGGCCATGCTCTACAACCAAGGCTACCCCAAGCTCGAGCTAGCCATACCAGCAAATATAACAGCCGCCCTAGACGCCGGGTGGCTTAAGGAGAACCACGTAGATATCGTCAGTGCTGGCGACGGATACACGGT
>JALUDK010000223.1 GCA_027044005.1 Acidilobaceae archaeon
GCTCACCGCCTTCGCTTACAGAGCCTAGCCTAGTATCGCGGATGCAAACCTCTCGGGGTCGAACCTCTCAAGGTCCCGGTAGCCCTGGCCTACCCCCACGTATAGTATGGGCCTCCCCGTGGCGGCCGCCACCGATATCGCTGTGCCCCCCTTCACGTCCGCATCCAGCTTTGTTAGTATGACCCCGTCTACTCCTACCTCCTCGTTGAACCTCCTTGCCTGCTCGACGGCATCGTTCCCGGTTAGGCTATCCACTACTAGGACCTTCAGGTCTGGCTTGGCTACCCTTACGATCTTCCTTAGCTCCCCCATTAGGTCGTAGTCTACGTGCATCCTCCCAGCTGTGTCTACGAGGACCACGCAGTAGCCGCGGGCTTTGGCGTGGTTTATGGCGTCGACCGCGACGCTGGCTGGGTCCCTGCCGTATTCTCCCCTTATTATCGGTACGCCGAGCCTCTTGGCGTGGGTCTCCAGCTGCTCTTGGGCTCCTGCCCTGAAGGTGTCTGCCGCCGCTAGTACCGGGGTCATGCCTGCCTCCTTGAGCATGGCTGCTATCTTTGCTATTGTTGTCGTCTTTCCGACCCCGTTTACTCCGAGGAATACGACTACTAGTGGTGCCCCGGTTTTGCACTTCTCCCTGGCGAGCTCTATTATGTCTGGGCCTGGTTTTCCTAGCTTCTCTAGGATCTTCCTCTTCACTGCCTCTACTACGATCTTCTCTATGTCCTCGCCCCTCCTGACCTTGGAGCCTACTAGGCTCTTCTTGACCTCTTCAACTATCTCCTCTGCAACTTCGTAGGCTACGTCGGCCTCGACTAGGTTTATGAGGAACTCTTCTAGGGCCTCCTCTATGTCGGACTCGCTTATCGTCTTGTAGGCTACCTTCTCCCCTATCCCGGTCTTTAGGGCGGAGGCGGCGCTGGTTATCGCCGCCTTGAGCCTGTTGAAGACCACTACCGGGCCACCTACTGGCTCCCCTGCCTGGCCTGGGCCTGCTGTGCCGCTGCTAGCTGCTGTAGGAGGGCTTGGTACTGCTCGTATAGGCTTGTTAGCTCTTTGAGCTGTTTTGTGGCTTCGCCTATGCTCTTGGATACCCTCTCCTCCTTCTCCTCTAGTATCTTGAGTGCCTTCTCCTTGGGGAGCCTGGCGTATATGCCCATGCCTAGGTGGACTAGGAATCTCTCCTTGTCCTTGGCTTCTACCAGCGCGATGGCGTTCATGTTGGGGTCTAGGGGTGCTAGTACTGGTTCCTCGGTGCTTGTTATCGCCTCTATGCTCTGCTTGGACCTGTGTATGTTGTCCCTGGTTGCTGTTAGCTCTGCTAGTATGCCCTGGAGCCTGTTTATCTGGGCCTCTATTGCCTGTACCTGGGCTATGAGGGCCCTGGGGTCTATCTGCGCCATTACTCCTTCACCCACTTGGTTAGGGCGGCTAGCCTGTGGATTGCCAGGTCGTCTACCTCCTCTAGTGGAACCTCCTCCACGCTCCGTATCTTGATGTGGTACCTCCTCAGCTTGTGCCTGCTGCCTAGCTCCGAGTAGACCTTCTCCACCGCGTGCTCCGGCTTGAGTGCCCTGACGTATATGGTGAAGTTCCTCCACTCTGGGAACCGGTCGTGGGAGAGCATCATCTCCCCTGATACCCTGAATACCTTAACCTCGCTCACTCCACGCCACCTCCTAGGGCCATCTGTATCCTAGCCAGCTCGGGGCCGCGGGTGTCCTCGCCCACCACGGCCCCCCAGCTGTTTGCTACTAGCCCGGTTCTAACGAAGGATACCCCGAAATTAACCGTTCCGGTTAGTATGGGTACCTTGAATAGGTTGGAGAGCTCCTTCACCTCATCCTCGCTGGCGTCGGGGTGGACTAGGCCCCCCCGGTTTGTTACCACCAGTATAGAGCCTACTGTGAGTACCCCCGCTATGCTCATCTTTACCACCTCCACGCCTAGCGCGTCCTGTATGGCCTTCACCGTCTCGTCCTCGAGCTGGGGGTAGACGACTGCTGCCCTATCATTGGCCGCCACTAGGTTGCCCAGCGCATTGTTCCTGGTCTCCACGACAACGACGTTGACATCCCCCAGCGCCTCCTTTATCCTCCTGACCTCCTCCGCGTCGCTGGTCTTTGGCAGGAGGACTGCATTGCTGTTGCCCGTGGCCATGACCCCCACTAGCCTGGTGCCCGAGACTGGGGTCTTGACTACCTGGACCCTTGTGACCTCCTCTATCCTCCTGGCCTCCTCCTCTGTTATGTCGGGTGATGCTAGTACGTATGAGTCGGTCGCGTGTAGATACACACCCACGTTGGAGTTGCCGTGGATGTTCATGAGGGCCACGTCGAACCTCGCCATCGCTATGCACCTCAACCACTAGACTCGGCCGGGGGAGCCTCTGCGCCCTCTCGGGCCCTGGCCTGGGCTACTTAGCCTCCTTGGGCTGGTAGGTGCCGGGCCTTAGCTTGGGCCCGGCTAGCCTCACCCTCGCCACTAGGACCTCTGTCTCCTCCTCCTCGTCCTTCTCCTTCTTCACCGATACTAGGACCTTGATCCTCCTGGGGGGCTTCTCCCTGCCCCGGGACCAGATATAGTTGTTCACCTCTGTATCGATTATCACGTGGTCAGCCCCTGTGTGCCTCTCCACGAACCTGCGGAGTAGCTTGACGGCCCTGTCCGCCCTGTTGGTTCTCCTGCCCCAGTATACCCTCTGGAGGGGGACTATGTAGACGTAGTAGCCCTCCTTCCCCTTAGGCATCACCATCACCCCGGCTGCTACACCTTTAGCTTGCTCCGCCTCCAGTGCCTCCTCTTAGGGTTAAAGGTGTACCTCCTCATGGTCTTTACTACGACCCATGCTGGCACCGGGCTGTTGCTCTTCAGTGCCCGGGCCAGCCTCAGCTTCCTCCCGAGCGCCTTGGCCCTAGCCATCCCGTGCTGCACCCCTACTTCCTCTTGAACTTGATCTCGAAGCTGCGCCGGCTCCTTGAGTCTAGCTCTAGTAATATAGCCTTTACCTGCTCGTCGCTCACCGGCGGCGTTAGGCGGCCTGCTTGGACTAGCTGTATTATCACATCCTCAGCCGCCCTTGCCAGCTCTGGCTTGACTAGCCTTATGTTGGCTAGCCTGCTCCTGGCCTCCTCTGTTAGTAGTCCCCTGAGTAGTGCTTGCCTCCTGGCCTCCATCTCGGCCTCTAGCTGCTTCCTCCTCTCCTCCTCTTCCAGTTGCTTCCTCATCTCGAGTAGCTTCCTCCTCCTTATGGCCTCGAGCTCCTCGTCGTCGTATGGGTACGACACTCCCATCCACCACCCTTAACCCGGCCGCGTCCGGGGGTTATAATTAGGGTGCTCGTCCCCTATATCTATAGTATGATATGTAGAGGATTGATCCCGCTAGATACGCCATTGC
>JALUDK010000224.1 GCA_027044005.1 Acidilobaceae archaeon
GACCTAGAACCGATAGCAGACACCCTATCACTCCAGGCCGTGGATGAGGATATACTAGTGATGAGGGGAGAGGGAGATATAGCCAGCGGCGAGGCGGAGTTCAGCCTATCAAGGGGAAGCATGGTAGACTACAGGGTGGAATCACCCGACACATCCTCATACGCTTTGGAGTACTTCTCCTACATGAACCAGGCCGCGCAGGCAGCGGAGATAGTAACGCTTAGGTACAGCGCCGACGCCCCGGTGAGGGTGGACGTGGAATACCAAGACGGGGGCAGGCTCACCTTCTACGTGTCGCCAAGAATAGACTAGCCATGGCCAGGGTGAGCGGGGCAAGGGGAGCCTCGGCCTCCCAGCCCCCACCATCATCCGCTGGCCCTATGGGGCCCTCCCAGGGCAGGCTAGCCCAGCTCCTATAGATCCAGGCTACATGCTCGACGCCGCCTAGAGGGTTTGACACGGCATGGGAGAGTAGATCCTCAACCTCCACCCGGCTTAGGGAGAGCATCTTCGATATCGATATTATATAGGAGAACGCTAGCCTTAGGCTCTCATACCTATTAAAGTAGTAAGGGCCTCCGCCCAGGAAGCCTGCTAACACATTGTTATCGTAACTCATAACCGAGGCCTCCCAATCCATCAGCCACTTCATGAAGCGGCCTCCGCGATACTCCTGGTATTCGAACGGGTGCCCTAGCCCCAGGCTATGGCCGAGCTCGTGGGCCAGGATCCTGGGCAGCCCGGTCTCCAGCACCCTATACCCGTGGCCAGGCCAGGAGGTGGCGCCCCACAGGCCCATGGAGAATCCTGTAAAGCGTAGCTCCCCCGCAACCATCCTCGAGGGTGTGCTGGTCGCTAGGACGAAGAACGTGTAGGTTAACTTTGGGAATGCATCCTGCTCCCTGACTTGCCTCCCAAGTATATCCATGATCTTATAGTAGTCCATCTCTATGAACCCATCGCTGGCAGGATGTAGCTGTGACACGTACTCCCAGAGCCCGGGTATGCTAGTCGCATTCACAACTCTAACACTAACCCTTACAACCAGCCACGGGGCCATTGTCTTGGTAAGCCACTCAACCTCCCTAGGAGACGCCTGGGCCAGGGCCTCTCGAACTACTGTGTCGTTGCCAAAGCTGACTATAGATATATTATAATGAACTACTAAGGGAGTAAAGCCGTCATTGGGTACATTTACTATATGATACCTAACGTGGCTAACGGCCAGATCCTCTATGTATTCCGCGGTGAAGCTTTTGCTCGCAGCCCATATGGGAGGATCGTTCTTATAGTTAACCGGCTCCCCGTAGGGGTAGAAGGGCATCTCGGGCTCAGGCCTGGGCCTGGGGATTACTGTGAGGTCGTAGAAGGCCATAGGCAGCGGGCCTGCCCACCCCCTAACACCCTCTAGTAGGAGGCCGCCAGTGTAGTTGTAGGGACGGTACGAGTAGTATTGCCTAGAGACGCCGTCAAGATCGCCTATAACGACTAGTGCGTCGACTACTGTTAGGTTCATCGAGAATAGGAGGTTGTACGTGTAGTTGTACAGGGTCCTATAAAAACCTGTCAGCTCGACCCAGTAGACGGGCCTCCCACCTAGTATCTCGGTGTTATCTATCCACTCTGGGATACCAAGGTCCTCGTATGCGCCAGCAAGGTACCTGGCTAGAGGGCTGGCCAGCGGGGAGCCGTCAACTATGATGGGATCCACGTGTATATTGACTATGCATCCCTGGATCTGGGCCTTCTCTATCCATGGCCTCAAGGAGTGTTTAACCATGGAGACTATATCGCCTGGTATGGATATAAGGACGACTGCCATGGGATAGCTAATATTGTATAGGCATGTATCCTGGCTAGCCGTGGCTGGGTAGGAGGAGAGGACCACGATGGCTACCAGTATTATAGCTGTGATCCTCATGGCTAGCATCCCGTCATAGGCATCCATATACCCTTACTACACCCAACCTCGCGGGCCCTCTCATACCCTGCATCAGCATGCCTCACAACGCCTAGGCCCGGATCGTTGGTGAGCACCAGCTCCGCCCTCCTCATGCTCTCATCGCTACCATCCAGGACCAGGCCTATGCCAGCGTGTATAGAGTAGCCTATACCCACGCCCCCGCCATGGTGGAAGCACACCCATGTGGCCCCGCTCGCCGCGTTGAGGAGAGCATTCAGCACGGGCCAGTCGCCTATGGCGTCGCTCCCATCCTTCATCCCCTCCGTCTCCCTGTAGGGGCTTGCCACGCTCCCGGTGTCTAGGTGATCCCTCCCGATCCACATCGGCCCTATCTCGCCTAGCCTCACGAGGGTGTTCATTATCCTCCCGAACCTTGCCCTCTCTCCGTATCCCAGCCATACAACCCGGGCTGGCAGACCCTGGAATTTGACGTGTCTCCTAGCCTTCTCGACCCACCTAACCAGCCTCTTGTTGTCCTTGAATGTAGCTATCAGCTCGTCGTCGAGCCTATCTATATCACTTGGATCGCCGGTTAGGCTGGTGTACCTGAAGGGGCCCCTCCCCTCCTCGAACATGGGCCTTATGTATGCCTGCACGAATCCTGGGAAGGAGAATGCATCCTTATAACCAGCCTCATAGGCCATCTTCCTCAGGTTGTTGCCATACTCGAACACTACCGCTCCCTTCCTCAGGAATTCGACCATAGCCTTGACGTGCATCTTCATGCTCTCAAGGGCCCTCCTCTCGTACTCCCGCGGGTTCTCATCCCGCAGCCTCTCGGCCTCGTCGAGGCTCATCCCAGCAGGTACATAGCTGAGCGGGTCGTGGGCTGGGGTCTGATCAGTGACCATGTCCGGCACTATCCCCCTATGCAGGATCTCCTGGTAAACCTCGGCTGCGTTGCCTAGAAGGCCTATGCTCAGGGGCTCCCGGGCCTCCTTGGCCTTGAGGGCCATGTCTAGGGCCTTGTCTATGCTATCCGTCCATGTATCCAGGTAGCCGTGCCTGATCCTCCTCTCTATCATCCTCCTGTCCACCTCGACGACTATAGCAACCCCGCCATTCATCTTGACCGCTAGGGGCTGGGCACCACCCATCTCCCCAAGGCCAGCGGTGAGGACAAGCCTACCCTCCAGGGTGCCGTCCGGGAAGTGCTTCTCGGCAGCGAATGCTAGGGTCTCGTATGTGCCCTGGAGGATCCCCTGTGTCCCTATGTAGGCCCAGCACCCGGCGGTCATCTGGCCGTACATAGTGAGCCCCCTCTTCTCCAACTCCCGGAAGTACTCCCAGTCGGCCCACTTGGGGACCAGCATGGCGTTGCTTATGATCACCCTAGGAGCCATCCTATGAGTCTTGAAGACCGCCACTGGCTTCCCGCTCTGAACAACCAGGGTATCC
>JALUDK010000225.1 GCA_027044005.1 Acidilobaceae archaeon
CCATACTATATTTATGACCGTAAATATTTGTGGTGGTGTATATGGGGCGGGTTAGGGTTGCACTGGCCGGTGTGGGCAACTGTGCCTCGGCCCTCGTCCAGGGCGTGTTCTACTACATGAACGCCGATGAGGGGCAAGAGGTTCCTGGCCTGACCAGCGTTAGGCTGGGCCCGTACCATGTAGGCGACATAGAGTGGGTGGCTGCCTTCGACGTGTCAAGAGACAAGGTCGGGAAGGACCTTGCCGAGGCGATATTCTCCGGGCACAACGTGACGCCCCACTTTGCAGACATGCCCTCTAGGCTCGGTGTCGAGGTTAGCCCTGGCCCCGTGCTGGACGGTGTAGCGCCACACATGTGGAGGAGGTTTAATCCCCACAGCCTCGAGGTCAGCCTCGGGGATGTTGTTGATGTGCTGAGGTCCTCTGGCGCCGACCTGCTTGTGAACCTGCTCCCGGTGGGTAGCGAGGAGGCCTCTAGGTTCTATGCCAGGGCGGCGCTTGAGGCTGGGGTCGGGTTTGTCAATGGTATACCTGTCTTCATAGCCAGCTCGGAGGAGTGGGGGAGGCTGTACGAGGAGAGGGGGCTACCCCTGGTTGGCGATGATATAAAGGGACAGCTGGGGGCTACAGTGCTCCACAGGACACTCGCCAGGTTGATGGCCGTCAGGGGCGTCCTAGTCGAGGAGACCTACCAACTCAATATTGGTGGCAACACTGACTTCGAGAACATGCTGGCCGAGGAGAGGCTGGCCAGTAAGAGGACTAGCAAGACGAGGGCGGTCACCAGCGTGTTACCCAACGGGGAGAGGCTGGAGAGTGAGGGGAGGGTTAGGATAGGCCCCAGCGACTACGTCCCCTTCCTGGGCAACACCAAAGTTGCATACATCCATATAAAGGGCAGGAGTTTTGCAGGCTTCCCCGTAGTCCTGGAGGCTAAGCTTACCGTTGACGACAAGAGCATGTTCGCCGGGGCTATGATAGATGCCATAAGAGGTGCGAGGATAGCAATGGATAGGGGCATAGGAGGGCCCATATACAGCGTCTCGGCCCCATTCTTCAAACACCCTCCACTACAGGCGCCCAGCGACGAGGAGGCCCATAAGTGGTTTAGAGAGTTCATAGAGGGAGCTAGGGATAGGTAGGCTACCCCGAGCCTCTATACATCCTAGCCAGGTCGCAGGGCATGCACCTCGTCACCTCACCCAGCTGGCTACTGGCTATCCTATAGACCCTGCCCCCCGCCAGCTGGCCCAGGAAGAATGCCATCACGAATAGTGGGATCTCCTTTAGCCCAGCCCCGACTAGTAGCCTGATCGCTACAACCAGGGGCACGGGAGCGTGTATAGCGAGGAACCATTCCCTCCTATTACCTATCGACTTCGCGTGGGCCCTCCAATAGCCGAATGGCAGGTTCAGGAGGAAGGTGGCCAGCATGCCCGCCAGCAGCGAGTCCATAGCCTACACCCACGCTCCCTACCATGCTCCCCTAGGGGTTTTGAGGCTACGTATTATAAAAGCCCCTGGGCCCTGGCTTGGTATTATAGGGGTTAGCTGGGTTGCCCTCAATCCTAGTCCGTGCCCGTGGCGTTATAGACCATCATGGAGACCTCGTAGGGGACTCCCTGCTGGTCGAGGATGGGGTCATAAGGGGCGTTGGCAGGGCTCCCGGGTATGTCACCGAGTCCAGGCTGGATGGCTACATACTCCCCGGCTTCGTTGATGCTCACCTCCATGTTAAGGGTTTGGGGACCAGCCTCTATGGCGCCGACCTGAGGGGGGCCAGGAGCCCGGAGGAGGTGGCGAGGAGGCTGGCAACAGTCGAAGGCCCCCTGGCTATAGGGAGGGGGTGGGACCAGGAGGCATTTGAGGAGCCGGTGCTGCCGGATAGGAGGCTCCTGGACAAGTATGTCCCTGATAGGCCTGCTGTGGCGATCAGGGTCTGCGGCCATATGGCTGTGCTCAATACAAGGGCATTGGAGGCTGTTGAGCCCTGGCGTCTATACCCGGATCATGTAGACCGTGAGCGTGGAGTCCTCTTTGAGGACGCAGTCTACTATGCGGTGAATAAGCTCTTGGATATGCTAGATAACAGGGAGCTAGTCAAGCTAGGCCTGGAAGCTCTACACTCGGCTGGCATCGTTGGAGCATCATCTATGGCATGCAGCGACTCTGAGATCAAGGCGCTCTACAGCCTGGCTAGGGGCAGCAGGCTCCCCGTTAGGGTGGCTTGCTACGCGAATAGGGAGAACTATAGGATGCACCTCGGCCTAGAGGCGCCTCGCTTCAAGGTGGTCGGCGTCAAACTCTTTAGCGACGGCAGTTTTGGGGCCCGAACCGCAGCCCTAAGGAGTGACTATGAGGATGACAAGGGCAACAGGGGGAGGCTCCTCCTAGCCTCCCGGGACATAGCCGAGATAGGGGGCCCTGTCCTGAGGGCGGGGTACAGGGTTGCTATCCACGCGATAGGCGACAGGGCCCTGGACGAGGTGATCGAGGCCTACGATATACTCTCGCCCGGGCCCCGGGGTAGGGTTGAGCACGCTAGCATGGCCTGGGACGGCCAGGTGGAGGAGCTGGCCAGGCTGGGCGTGTACGTGGTTGTACAGCCCAGGTTCCGGGTGAGCGACTGGTGGCTGGGCCAGAGGCTAGGGGATAGGGCCAGGCTTGCATACAGGTTCAGGACCATGCTCTCACGTGGAGTAAGGCTAGCACTCTCCACCGATGCACCGGTGGAGGACCATAGGCCCTGGAACACTATACTGGCAGCTGTGGGGGATTGTGGCGGTAGGCAGTGTGGTGTTGGCGAGGACCTTGGAGTCCGTGATGCTATACGGCTCTACACCGTGGAGGCTGCCAGGGCTAGTGGGGGGCCCGTGGCGGTGCTGGGCAGGGTGGAGCCCGGGGCCCCAGGGGAGCTGTCGTGGAGCCCCGGTGATCCGAGGGAGAGGGGCTGGAGGGGCCCTGTTAGGCCCCTTGACTTGGCGCGGTGACGGGCTCCTCGACCCTGAGGAACTCCTTCCTTGCCGTCTTCTCTATCCTCTTATTGTAGCTCCTTATACCTAGCTTTACTGCTATGTAGAATAGCGCGTAGTAGGGTATTGCTATTACTAGCATGCCCAGCCCGCTGGGGTCCGGGCTTATGACCGCGCCTATTACCAGGGAAATCACGAAGGCATACTTCATCCTATCCCCGGTGAAGAATCCGGGCTCTAGTATGCCTGCTGCTAGTAGCATGTAGGTGATTAGGGGGACCTCGAAGAGCAGGCCTGTGGCTAGTATGAGTTGTATCGCGAGTGTGAAGAGCTTCTCTATATCCGCGAAGGCCACGAGTCCCTCCTCCCCGGCCACCATTAT
>JALUDK010000226.1 GCA_027044005.1 Acidilobaceae archaeon
GGAGGCTATGGAGGCCGTTAAAGAAGCCTTTGGTGTGGCGCGGCTCGGGCCTCACACGGCTCCCCATAGGGCCCTCGGGCCCTAAGGGCCCGAAGTCGCTCCTCACAGCCGCGCCCAGCCTACACCCTGGGCTAGAGGGGGGTATATGCTAGCCCGTCACCACGGGGAATAGGTTCCCGGACAGCTTGACTTCTACTCCCTCCTTGGCGGCGACCCCCAGCTTAAACTCTACTATTGGCACCAGCGGTATTTCCTTGGCTAGCACCGCTTCCTGTAGGGTTATGGCTGTCGACTCCTTGACCTTGTAGTCCACGGTTGAATACGCGTTTGCCAGGAGGGTGTCAACCTGGGGGTCGGAGAAGCCCATGGCCCTCGCATACACGCTCCTAGAGTAGAGTGTCTCTGTCAGGTAGAAGAGCGGGCTTGGTATGATTGGCGGCAGGGTGACTAGGGCCAGGTCCCAGTCGCCCCTCCGGAGCACCTGCATGAAGTCGGCGGGGTTGTGCTCTATCACGTCCACGAGCACCATGCCCGTCCTCTCCACCTGCGCCTTGACTATCCCGGCCAGGACCCTGTCGACTCCACCGTAGAGCCCGGGGCTAGCTATGAGCCTCAGGGTTAGGGGGTTCTCGCCGCTGTAGCCCTTGCCCCGGAGTATCTCCTTAGCCTTGGCAAGGTCCCCGGTCACCTTCTGGAAGACGGGCTTGTAGCCTAGGAGCGGGCTGGGGACCACGCTGTAAGCGGGGGAGTCGAGGTCTCCGGGTAGCACGCCTGCTATGTCCTCGGGTGTTAGGCTTAGGGCTATGGCCTTCCTAAGCTCGGGGTCGGCTAGGGGGCTCTTACCCTGCTTCTGATTCATGAGTAGCACCTTCACTATTAGGGGCTCGCTGGCTATGGCCTGGAACCCCTTCCTCTCCAGGGTTGCCAGGTCGTCGCTTGAGAGGCCCCACCAGGCAATGTCAACCTCTCCCCTCTCCATAGCCGCCCGCAGGACGGCGCTGTCGGGGTAGTAGTAGATGGTGATAGTCTCGTAGAGGGGTGCGGGCCCGTAGTAGTTCTTGTTCCACTCGAGCACAACGTGGTCGGTCTTCCACTCCTTTATCACGTAGGGGCCTATCCCCACTATCTTGGACTCCGGGTTGGCCTTGGCCAGGGGGTAGCTGGGGTGGACTATGGCGAAGTAGGGGGTGGCCAGGTGCACGGGGAAGTCGGCTACTGGCGTGTTAAGGGTTATCTTGATGGTGGTCTCGTTCACCTTCTCCGCGCCCCTTATGAAGGCCTGGCTCATCCAGCTGTAGGGGCTCTGGAGCACGGTGAGCCTTAGGAGGCTATTCACCACGGCGTCAGCGGTTAGGGGGGTGCCGTCGGGGTAGGAGAGGCCCTCCCGCAGGGTGAAGTACCAGGTGGCCCCGTTGTCCGGGGTCTTCCAGGAAACGGCTAGGCCGGGCTCGAGCTTGCCGGTCTCCGGGTTGATCTTCACCAGGCCGTCGGCGGTTAGGCTTATGAGGAAGAAGCTGGGAATATTATAGGCTATCCCAGGGTCGGTGACGAGCCTGTCTGCTACCACGCCTATCCTCAGCTCCTTCTCGACCGGCGCGGTCCTAGCCTGCGTCGTGGTGGTGGTAGTGGTGGTGGTCCGGGTCTCCTGGCCCCCCATGCCTCCTACCAGGTAGGCGGCGGCCCCCGCCACTATGACGAGGACCACCGCCACCGCTATAATCGCCTTCGCCTCCAAGGACGAGCCCCACCGGGGCCCTGGGTATTATTCGTCCGGAATAAGGCTTCTCCCCCTGCTAGAGGAGGGTGCGCTTGGCCTGGGTCATCTTCTCCCAGCGGACTCCGAAGGCCATGAGCATCTGCTCGAAGGCCGTGCGGATGTACTCCTGGTACTTGCCGGTGTCAACCTCCATGAGCTTCGCCAGCCTAACAGGCTTCACCCCCACCCTGTCCCTGGTCTTGACGTAGGAGACTATGGTGCCCTTGCCCACCCGGACCCCGTACTTCATGAGTATGAGGGCGGCCTTCACGTGTTGCGGGGTGTTCTTCGTGTACTCCTTCGGGTCCTTGGAGAGCATCACCCTTATCGCGAGCTCGTCCAGGGTGTACTCGCGGCGGCGGAGCCTCTCGTATATCCCGGCTATGTGCTCCTTGAGCCTGGCGAGCACCTGCTCCACGTCGCCGGGCTCCCTCATCTCGGCGAGGAGCCCCACGGCGGCCTGGAACTCCTTCTTTATGAACTCGGGAGTGTTGCTCTTCTTCCCCACCATCCCCTTGATGGTGACGGAGCCGTCGGGTGAGACGCCTATGTAGTTCTTCTTGAGGCCGCTGAAGAGGGCGAGGCGGAACTCCTTGTCCCTCTCCAGGTCGAGGCCGAACTCCCTCTTCACATAGTCTATGATCTCCTCCAGCCTCTCCTCGGGCGGGTCCCAGATGAATATCGAGTCCGTGTCACCGTAGAGTATCATGAGGTTGAGCTCCTCCGCCTTCCTAAGGGTGCTCTTCAACACAGTCCTCCCTATAGCCGTGACGCTCTCCGCCACGGCGAGACTGTAGAGGTGGAAGGACTCCGTGCCGAAGACCCCGTAGCTGGCGTTCACGTAGACCTTCATCGCCGCCTGCACGGTGTTGTACCAGAGCCTCTCCTCGTCGGGGAGGCTCTTGTCCTTCGCCTTCTTCTTATAGATCCGCACGCGGAAGTCCTTGAGGAGGCCGACTATGAGGCTCGAGATGCCCTTTATGGACATGCAGACCTCGTGGCCGACCTCGGGGACCCGGATCTTCTCCCCCCGACAGTAGGGGTTGTTCACTGTCTCGTAGCTGAGGTTCCAGTTCTTGATTATACTCGGGTATAGGCTGGCGAAGTCGAGGACAAGTATGTTGAAGAACACGCCCTGTGGAGGGGTGAGGACTATCGCGCCCTTGTACTTCTTCTCCTTGATGATCGCCTTGCTCCGGGCCTGGTTGGCGTAGCTGGCGATCTCCTCCCTGTTGGGTATGAGGTAGCCTAGCCTCCTGTGCTCCCAGTTTATGAGGCTCTTGATCCACCCGGAGACCTGGGTCCTGGTCACGTCCTCGAGGCCCAGCTTGGAGATACGCATGAGTAGTACTATGAGGTTCCAGACGAGGTTGTTGGCGTGCGTCACTAGCTTGATGGTGAGGTCGGCGTCCCTCATGTTGTATTCCGCCAGCTCGGAGAGGGATAGCTCGCCTATCGGCCTCTCAACCGATATCTTCGCCTCCCCCAGGAGGGCGCTGGCGACGGCGTCGAGGCTCTTCTCCCTATAGGCGTTGCCGAAGGCGTAGACCTGGAGGGCCCTAATGTCGAAGAGCCTGTGGAGGTCCAGGTGG
>JALUDK010000227.1 GCA_027044005.1 Acidilobaceae archaeon
CTTCAGCTCCAGGTTCTCGCCGGGCCCAGCACATATCTTCTCAACTGGCTGCATCCTAGCCACACCGTTCTCGTCGACCACAGTCTGGTGGAGCTCTACTTTGGCCTCTGGCATGTTGGGTATTTCGGCCTTGATTAGGCAGACCGTGTCCTTGTACCCGTTATGTATAGTCATGAAGGCGCCTCCACCCATTGGCAGGGCAACGGCGTAGCCGTCTATGAACTCCAGGCCTCCCCCTCTGGAGGCGAGCATATATGATGCTAGGCCAGCGACCACGACCAGGGCCACTATGCCCGCTATAACCTTGGCATCCACCCTTGGGTCACCCCAGCTCTACTAGGCCGAGGGGGAGGGTCTCGGCTATAAGGTATATGCCCGCGGCTAGTAGTATGAGACCCTGTATGCGTAGCATTGTGGGCGAGGTGGAGGCCCTGGTTAGCTTTGATGCTAGGCCCTTGAGGCCGTAGGCAGAGGCTATGTAGGGTAGGGAGTAGCCTACCGCGAATGCCAGTCCTGTGAGGAGCACTGTTACTGGCTCTGCTGTTATGGATGTCATTGCTAGTATCAGGAAGGGCAGGCTGCACTGTAGCCCCAGTATGGGGAACAGTATGCTTGACCTGGCGCTCCCGCTCATCATAGGCTCCTTGCCCACAATGTTCAGGGCACCCCACGACGCTATGAACGCCCCGGCAAACACCACGGCTACCGCGAAGGGGTTCACAGTCTTCACCGCGAAGCTTGCCACGTACAGGAGGGTCATAGCGAAGCCCAGGAGCAGGGTTGCCCCGGCCACAGCGATGAACATCATAGCCAGTCTATTCACTCCTCCCCCGCCTCTTCTGGCCTCGCGGGAGGCGAAGGCAGCTATCATAGGCACGCTACACGGGGCGAAAGCGGCTAGTAGCCCTAGGGCCAGACCCTTTAGAGGGCCTCCTAGGAGTGTGGCCTCGCTAGGGCTTTCCTCGGCCTGCCCGTCTTGCTGCGGGTTCTTACTCAGGCTCTCGTCTAGGAAGCTTAGGAGGGCCTCGTACTGGTCCCCGCCAACCGGGTCGACTGGGAAGAGGCCTACCTGCCTGCCCGTCTCTACGGAGTTAACGTATACTATTAGTGTTGGGGTGCCCTGCACCATGTAGTCCTGTAGTATCCTGAGCGCGTAGTCCATATCCTTCTTGAATATCTCATCTATATGCACCTTGACGAAGAGCACATCGGGATACCTGTCAGCCGCCTTATATATGTAGGGCCTGAGGACCTTGCATCCTGCACAGTTCTTTTGCTCCCAGAACAGTACTACCTTCTCGTTGGACGAGATTATCTCGTCCAGCGTCGGCTCCTTATCCATCACATCAACGACATTGGGCTGCCCCGCCTCAGCCTGGAGGGTGGGCCCCCTTTGTGCTATGGCCTGGCCCAGGGCTAGGAGCAGGGTTATTATCCCCGCTGCGATGAGGAGGTGCCTAACCCCTATAATCCTATCCTTGCCGGGGGTCTCCATCCTGAGGCCCTTTCGCCTGCCCACTCCTCTCACCCTTCCTCAACTAACTCCAGGACCTTGTCGTACAGCACCTGGGCGGTATCGTATACCCTCCTCCAGTCGGGGTGTACTATGTAGCGTAGGACCCCGTCCTTGTCAATGATTAGGAAGCCGCCGAAGTGGTTTACCAGGCCACTCTCCGTCTTCTCCACGTATATACCATATGCGTCATAGATCTCCTGCATCTTCTCCACGCTGTCGAAGAGCCAGATCCAGTTCACCTTATCCAGCAGGTCCTTGGCAACCCTCTTCTGGTACTCCACCGCCATCTCCGGGCTACCGTCCCACGGGTCAACCTCAACGGTTACCCACACAACCTCGTCGGCCCAGCCCTCCTGCACGCTCCTATTCATCACGTAAACCATCATCTGGGACTCCAGGTGGCATATGTCGGGGCACCTCACATACTGTGGCACGAGTACCGTAACCTTCCCCTCTATAGGTATCGTCACCGGTCCCACGGTAGAGTTCACGGTGAATACAGGGGCGGGCTTATTCCAGTTGGACACAGACACGGTCCCATATACCTCAGCCGGCCTATTGGACTCGAGCTTGGGCCCTATCATACCGGCACCCAGTACGTAGCCGACGCTAATAGACACAGCGAGGCCTGCTAGAGCAGCCACGAGTATAGTCTTTGTCTTAGCATCCACCCTAGTACACCTAAACCCAAGGAGCCTTATCAGGGGGGAATATATATTAGCTATTGTATAGACACGCAAAGAGCCCGCCTATTACAGGACAAACTAGTAGGCCCCTATAGGACCAGCATCACATGGGGTGCCAAGAGTCTTGCCAGGGCCAGTAGTAGTCATAGGGGGCTTAGGAGGAGGCGGGGATGTCGGTCTAGCCCTGCTACTAGCCCAAGCCATGGGCCTCAAGCCACGTGAGACAATTGTCGCCAGCTTCCTACGGTGCTCAGTCAAGAGGGACAGGCTCACAAGCCTCAGCATCGAGGGATCCCTAATCAAGGTGCCGCCGGGCTACTTCGCTGATAAGAGGATGTTCGAGGACAAAATACACCTTGTAGAGCCTGGCCTGGCAGGCAGGGTCTATGCTATATGCACCGAGGACCCGTGGAGCATGACGGCTAGAGGCCTCTCACGCCTACTAGAAGTGTATAGGCCTAGATGCATGATCCATACAGACTTGGGGGGCGATGGAGTCCTACTAGGCTACGAGGAGAGCCTAGGAAGCTACACCACCGACACCGTGGCCAGGGCCCTCCTATACTGGGCCGCTAGGGAGCATGGGGCTAAGACCCTCATCGCTGCTGGTTGCGTTGGCTGCGAGGGAGGGGGTACGGAGCTCGACGATGAGTGGCTAGCGGCCTCCCTCCTGTATGCCGATAGGCGGGGCGCGCTGGTCGGTGTAATGGATCCCCCAACCGGCGCCGCTGGGATAGCTGCTGGGCTACTCGGCCACGCAGAGTCGGGTATGCTTCCCTTCTACCTAGCAGCCCTCCGGGGCGAGGAGATGGCTAGGATAAGGATGGCATACCTCTCGGGCGAGTACCCGGTAGAGCCATGGTACAGGCACGTCTTCATACTGGATGGGGAAAGGCATTGCAGCATCTCACCGCTGTGCATGAATGCAGTGGGCAGGGGCGTGCAGGCTCTAAGGGAATACCGGAGGAGGAGGCCCCGGCCACCCAGGGAGCTGGAGAACCTGCTCTCTTGGACCCACAGGGCGGGGGCTGGTAGCGCCTTTGCGAGGCTGTCAAGGAGGAGGATTAGTGTGAGGCGCCTCTACAGGGAGTGTACAGGCTAAATCCCGTTAGGGCGGCTTCGCCAAGTGGGTTGCTGGGTTGCG
>JALUDK010000228.1 GCA_027044005.1 Acidilobaceae archaeon
GTCCTCAACCCTCCTCCCCAGTAGCAGGTCTACCCCTGAGGACCTTGCCAGCTCCTCTAGCCTCCTGCCCAGGCTCCTCATGCCCCCTACTGGCTGGTCCCATACCCCCATGTTCTGGAGGTAGTATGCTAGGGTGAATCCGTTGGCCTGCCATAGCGTGGGGTATATTATGACGTCCCACCACCTCCTCGGCAGGTATCTGCGGAGTAGGTCCTCGACGCTACTCTCCACTACAGTGGCAGTTTCAGGGTTGCAGGTGTCTAGTAGGGAGGCCGCGGTGCTGGGTGAGGGCGGCTTGGGGGTGTAGTAGAGGCCTAGGCTCTTGTAGCACCTCCAAAACCTGTCTATGAGCTCTAGTAGGTCTGGCAGCCCCTCTACTCCAGCCTCAGCCGCCTCCCTGTATAGCCTCCTCCTGCTCCTCCACCACCTGAAGAGTATTTCCCCATCCTCCACGTCCACCCAGCTGGGGTCCGGTTTGTGTAGGATCCCGTCTAGGAGGCCTAGCCACTCGTCAAGCTCCCTGGGTATTAGGCCTACTGCGTATGCGAATAGTGATGCAGGCAGGCCCGATGGAGGCCCCCCGGCTAGTCCCCCCAGCCATGGGTTGGCCTCGACTAGTAGGACCTTGAATCCGTGCCTGGATAGTATCGAGGCGGTTATAACCCCATTATGCCCGCCGCCAACAACGACCACATCATACACTATACACACCCCCGCGGCTAGGACCTTACCCCACCGTGGGTAGGGCCCAGGACCTTGCAGAGTATAGGTTATCCATGACTAGCTTGGCCAGCTCCCTACCGTCTATTGGGTAATTGTATACTGCTTGGACCATCCTCTCCACGGCCCCATCCCTCAGCCTAGCCTGCCCAGCCACCCGGGTGGCTACCCCATGCCTCTCTATAGCCTTGACTAGGTGGGCTAGGACCTTCCTGTAGCCTCCCCTAACCCTCCTCAGGGGGCCTTGGGGAGTGTATACACGGACCACCGCCTCCAGCTCCTCGTCCGGCTGGAGGTAGTGCTTGTACCTCTTGTAGAATGCTTGGGGCATGTAGCGGGCCCCGTACACCCTGCCGTAGGGGGTGTATATGTACGCCAGGTATCCCTTCTCCAGGAGCCATTTGACGGCAGACTCGACCCTGCGCACAGGTATACCTGTAGCCTGAGAGGCCATGTCCAGGGTCATGGGCTCCTCTTCCAGGGCCTCCAGGATCCTCCGCCTCCTGCTCAGGCTCCACACCCTCTCGATCGCCTCCACGGATAGCCCCAGCCTCACGCCAGCCCTCTCAGCCTCGATCAACCCGTCCACCAGGCTATCCATGTCTACCGTGTCGGGGGTTGCTATGAAGACTGCGGCCTTCTGCACCTTCCTCCCCGGCCTCAGTATCCTGCCCAGCCTCTGTATGAAGCGTAGCGGGCTCGCCGTATGGCTCCAGACTATGAGCAGGTCTGCCTCGGGCAGGTCTATACCCTCCTCTCCGGCGCTCGTCGCTATTATCAGCCTGGAGTCCCCGCGCCTAGCCTTTGCAAGGGCGTCAGCCGGGTCGATATGCCTTCTGCCTAGGAGTAGGACCGGGTTGTACTCCAACGCCTCCTCGGCTATGAGCCTTGCTATAGACACCCTGTCAACGAATACTATGGCCTTCTCGAACCCCTCATGATCCCGGAGTGCCCTCAGCAGGTGCTCCAGCTTATGGGCAGGCCTGACCCCGGAGTCCATTATTAGGTCCTCTAGGTCCTTGAGTAGCCTGTGTAGTAGTCCACCCCTGCTATAAGTCTCCCTGAGGGCCTGGGGGCCGTCCCTAGCCATCCACCTCAGCGCGTTGCCCACCACAACCCTCTCAACCCCATGCAACCTGTCCCACAGCTCCTCTAGGCTCCTGTAGAGCCTCTCTTCGGCACTGTTGAAGGGGGCCTCATACACCTCCCCCGCCCATTCTGGTATGTACCTTGCAAGCCTAGGGTCGCTCCAGCTCCAGCACCTAGACTCGCCTAGGTATGCCTCTATCTCCCTCCTCCTTGATGGTGGTAGGTATGCTGTGAGGCCCAGCCTCCATGGGGGCTTGATCCTGGATACTACCTGCACGTATGGGTCCTGGCCTGTGGTGTGGTGGCACTCGTCAACCACTATAGCATCAACGTCGTCGACCCTGTCTAGGCCCTCTGATGCCACGATCTCCGGGGTAGCTACTACTACCTGGGCCCGCCAGCCTATACTCCTCAGCCCCCTACTGATACTGCCATGTACTGGGGCTGCCTTGAGTCCTATGCTCTTGAATACTGATGCGGTCTGCTCCACTAGGAACCTTGTAGGCTCCAGTACTAGTACCCGCTTGGCCTTGCCCTCGCTTATGAGCCTCTCAATCCAGGCGGCCGCTATTATAGTCTTCCCTGATCCTGTCGGCATGCATACTATGGCCTTCCTCCTGGAGAGGGCCCACTCTAGGGCCTCTCTCTGGTAGTCCCTGAGGCGGGGCCTCCTCATAGGTGTCTTATTGCCTCCTTCATTATGGCGGTGTATAGTGTAAGCGTGTCGTGGTACTTCGTCTCCGGCGGGCCCGTGTATATTATGTGCATGCTCAGCTCGACCCCCTTACCCCTCACATCCCTGGCCATGAACTCGGCTAGCGCCCTTGCCAGCGGCTCCAGGCTCGGATAGCCCCTGCCCAGGGGGACCCTCTTCTTCAGTATCCTCCTGCCCAGGGCGAATCCTATGACCTGGCTGAACCTCAGTGATAGGTAGACCCTGCTAAGCTTCAGTGTCTTATAGAGTACACTCTTCCAGTACGCCTCATCCGTCTCCCTGTCTGCAGCCTCGAAGGCTCCAGTCTCTGAGACGCCCTTCTCGTACATCCACACGTTCTCCAGCTGAACTGAGACTATGACCTTGTCCTCCCCTACCTCCTCCCTGATCGCCTTCACCTCGTCCCAGTCACCGATCATCCTCCTGGTGTATGGCACCTCGACGCTAACCATTATCCCAGGGACCTCACTCGTCAGCTTCTTGAGGAACTCGATGGTGTACTCTAGGTCCCTGGAGTCTAGGAAGGCCCTCCAGCCTAGGTGCAGGTTGAATATGGATGCACCACCCAGCTTGGCCAGCTTGGCAGCATTTATGAGGGCCTTCCAGCTCCTCTGCATAACCTCCCTGTCTACCGAGACAACGTTATAGTATGGGGCGTGGGCTGTGATTGTTGTGAACGCCTTCGAGGCGAACTCCCTGTACTGGTTGAAGTAGTCCTCTCCCCGCCCCTTCTTGGCGAAGTCGTATGGGGGGATCTCTGTTAGCTTCATGCCCAGCGCC
>JALUDK010000229.1 GCA_027044005.1 Acidilobaceae archaeon
AGAGGAGCAGAGGGTCCTCATAGCGGACTACCTAGGCGAGATCCACTACCGCCTAGTAGAGGGGAGCGACGATGACATACAGCTAACCGCCTTCCTAGCATGGCTATCAGTCCTCGGGAGGCATGCATCATGACAAGGAGGCTACCCTGGGTAATCAAGTACAGGCCCAAGAGGATCGACGAGGTGGTAAACCAGGACAAGGCCAAGCAGGCCCTTATACCCTGGATAGAGGCCTGGGCCAGCGGTAGGAAGCCTGCTAAGAGAGCAGCCCTCCTCTACGGGCCCCCGGGGGTGGGGAAGACTAGCCTGGTGGAGGCGATAGCCAGGGAGTACGGCTTCCAGCTCGTCGAGCTAAACGCCAGCGACTATAGGAGGGACGTGGATATAAAGAGGATCGTGGGCTCCGCCGCCAGGAAGAGGCCCCTCTACGGGCGCGGCCTGATAATACTCCTCGACGAGATAGACGGTATAGCCCCGAGGGAGGACGCCGGGGGCCTGAAGGCCCTCTTAGAGGTGATCAAGGAGACGGAAAACCCCATAGTGATGACCGCCAACGACCCCTGGAAGGAGCAGCTGAGGCCCCTCAGGGACGCCGTGCTCCTCGTAGAGTTCAGGCAGCTGGCCACGGGCCACATCGTAAGACTGCTGGAGAGGATATGCAAGGCGGAGAGGCTCTACTGCGAGAAGGACGCCCTGAAGTATATAGCGGAGAAGAGCATGGGAGACGTTAGGGCGGCTATAAACGATCTGGAGGCTGTGGCAGAGGGCTACGGCAAGGTTACCCTGAGCCTCGTCAAGGCGCTGGTCAGGGGCAGGGATAAGAGCATAGACCTATGGAGGACCCTGAACAGCATATACTACGCGAAGTACGCCTGGCAGGCTAAGAAGGCGGTGACTAGCAGCGAGGAGGACTATGAGACCCTCCTAGCCTGGCTCAACGATAACACCCACAGGAAGTACAAGGAGCCTGAGGACCTCTACAGGGCGTACGACGCCCTCTCCAGGGCCAGCCTATTCCTGGCTAGGGCAAAGTACAGGGGCCACTGGAGCATGCTCTCCTACGTCTTCGACCTTATGGGCCCCGGGGTGGCGTTCGCCAGGGTCAAGGGCCAGGTGGCGAGGGAGCGCTTCTCCTACCCCGAGAAGATCAAGCTGATGGCCCAGCTCAGGCAGGTGAGGGAGACGAGGGAGGCCCTAGCCGGGAAGCTGGCGGAGAGGATACTGGCAAGCAGGGCTACGATCAAGAGGGAGGTGATACCATTCCTCACCGCTATATTCAGGAACAGCCGAGACCCAACAGTACCAGCAAGGATAGCGCTAGGCTACAACATGACCAGGGAGGAGGTGAAGCTCCTAGCCGGGGCCAGGGCCGAGGAGATACTCAAGGCTGCCGAGAGGATAAGGAAGGCCAGGCCAGGGGAGGAGGGGGAGAAGGCCGCGCGGGAGGAGAGGCAGGCTAAGCCCGCTGGGCTAGACGCCTTCCTGGGCCTCGGATCCCGGGGCGGTACAGCCCCTGGTAAGGGGGCCTCCCGGCCTCAGCGGTCTACTAGGAGGAGGGGGAGGCGCCGGGGGTCATCTTAACCTTCTCCACCACCTCCACACCCTCGATCCTGGTGGTGGGGTACTGGCCCCTCTCGTCCTTCTCGTACTGCTTAACCATGTCCCACACGGTTAGGAGTGCGGCTGTGACCCCTGTTAGGGCCTCCATCTCTACCCCTGTCTTGGCTGTCGTCTTTACCGTCACCACCGCCTCGACGTGGTCCGGCCCGTAGGAGAAGGCTACCTTGACCCCTGTTATGGGTAGGGGGTGGCATAGCGGGAGTATCTCTGGGGTCCTCTTTACCGCCATTATTGCGGCGACTGATGCAACCTGCTCCACGTCTCCCTTCTCCACCCTGCCTTCCCGGATCCTCCTCACCGTCTCCGGCTTGAGCTTGATCCTCCCGCGGGCTGTGGCCTCCCTGTAGGAGTCGGGCTTGCTGGTTATATCAACCATACCCGCCATCCCATACCTCACCCTTTCCCCGGGGTGCTATAGCCTCTCTAGCTCCCTTATCAGTTCCCTTATAGCTCCTAGCCTTGGGTTTGTCAGGTCTACCTCGAATACGCGGAGCCTGCCGTAGCGCCTCTCCTCCACCAGACCCGCCTTCTTGAGCTCCTCTAGGTGCCTCGCCACGGTCCTGTAGGAGAGGCCTGTCTCCCTGGCGATCCTGGTTATGTTGGAGTAGCCCTCCTCTAGGAGGAATTTGAGTACCTTGACTCTGCCCCTGCTCCCGAATAGGCTCTCGAGGTCCATCCCCGGTCAGCCTCCTAGGATCCTTGGCAGTACTATCCTCTCCATTACATCCACTAGCCTGTCGGCTGGTATTGAGGGTGCTAGCCTGTAGAGGGTGGTTCTGCCCCTTATCCCCTTCCCGGATCTCCTGTAGTCGACGAGGCCCGAGTTTGCCAGGCTGGACATGACCCTGTTGAGCCTCTCGTGGAACTGGCTGTGGCCTAGTGGCTTTATACCATAGTTCTCCGCCAGCTGCTGGTAGAGGGCCGCTATCTCTCCTGTGGTTGCATAGTTGCCCTTCTGCTCTATCAGCTTGGCTAGTGCCAGTAGCATTAGGGCTTCGTGCTTGTTTAGCATCGATAGTTCCTCTACCGAGATTAGGGAGACCTGTGTCTCCGCTAGGGCGTGCCTGACCAGTGACTCGGTTATAGTGCTTAGGCCGAGGGCCTCGGCGTTCTCGGCGGCTGTCCTTAGCACGTTTATAGCCTTCCTGGCGCTTCCCCCGTGGGTCCCCATGGCTACCTCCTCTGCTATCATCTGGAGGAGGTAGGGGGTCCATGTGCCGGGTTGTAGGCCCTCCTCTGCCCTCTGTTCTAGGATCTGGTATAGCTCCTCTGCGTTGTAGGGCATCATGTGGATCCTGTAGGCGATCTGGGACTCGATCTGGGGTAGCCTCTCCTTGAGCTGTGAGAGTACCCTGAGGTCCATGGCGACTAGTATGTATATGATCCTACTGACCCCGTCTGGTGGGGGTATCTGCTCGTATAGCCTGAGGAGCTGGTAGAGGCTTGCATCGTCGATCTTCCCGGCTAGCATGCTCTGGAACTCGTCTATGGTTAGGATCATGTACATGTCGTCCCTGTACAGCCTGTAGACGATCTCCCGGAGCACGTCTATAGCTGATACACCGTGGACTGGTATCCTGGGATCTAGCTGTGCCACTATGGCCTTGAGGATCGTGTATATGGAGGGGCTGCCGTAGACGTTGACGTGTATGTAG
>JALUDK010000230.1 GCA_027044005.1 Acidilobaceae archaeon
GGCTACCCGCCGGGCACATACCTATTCGCATCTGGTAGCGGTACAAGCTTCAGCACACCAATGGTTAGCGGCCTGGTTGCACTCATAAAGCAGGCCCACCCAGACTGGAGCCCCGAGATGATAAGGTCAGCCCTAATCTCGACAGCTACTGACCTAGAGTACTCCAGCTATACTGGAGCTGCTATGATGAACCCCTACGTGCAGGGCGGCGGCCTAGTCAACATATGGAGAGCCATAAACACACAGTTCCTACCCATGCCAGCCAAGGTCAGCTTCGGCTCTGTAGATGCAGGTGAGAACCTGACCAGCCTCATAGACCTGATCAGCCTTGACCCAGGAGTGACGACAGCCACCGTTGCCGGGCTAGAACTCTACGCCCTAGACGGGACAGACGTGTCATCATGGATAGTATCCCCAGCGGTAGGAGACACCATAACACTGAATGGCACACTAAACCTGACCGTATCCATACCCGCGAACCCGATAAGGGATATGCTATACTGGGGCAGGGTAAACCTCTCGGTAGCCGGTGACTACTATCAGGTAATATTCGGCTTCTACATACCACAGTACTACTGGGTCAACGGCACAGTATACGACGTGGCAACCGGAGCCCCGCTAGCCGGGGTTACCGTGTACGCCGTGAGCCCAGACCTCTCAATAACATACAACACCACGGTAACCAATGCAACCGGCCAGTTCTCCATGCTAGTCAAAGGAGGCGATATAAGAATACAGGCAAGCCTACCCTCAGGCTACTACGAGTACTACTCTACAGTATTCACCCTAGACAACAATATAACATACGACGTTTTCATGACGCCTAGAGTGGGCTACAACCCGCTGAACGCCCTAGTAGTATACGACTCCGTATACGGCATATGGGAGGGAGAGCCAGAGACCCCTGATATGGCACCAGTACTAGCGCTCAACGGCACGCTGGGCATAAACATGACCCTATGGAACGCTACACTACAACAGGTCGCAGTTGATGCAATACTGAGCGGCGACTTCCCGGTAGTAGCATGGTTCAGCGGCGGGGTATACTACCCATTCGCCGACTCGCTAGATGCAATAGGGTTAATCATATTCTCACTATTCTACGACGGCGGCCTACTAGTGGAAGGTGGCGACATAGGATGGTTCTGGGGCGGCACCATAGTAATGGAATACGTTGCCCACGCCGAGTATGTGGCAGACATGTTCCCTGGAGTATACCAGATCAACTTTACTAGGAGCCATCCACTAACATGGTTCCTACCCGCAACATCATTCACCATAGACTCCAGCTCCAGCGGCTCGGGTGCTGGCTACCCAGATGAAGTGGCGCCAGCCTATGGCGGGTTCGACATAGCCAACTGGTCCCTACGTAACACCTCGGCGATAGTTGCATACGATGGCAGACCCGTAGGAGAGTCCAGGACTGTTTACTACGCATTCCCATACGACTCTATCACAGGCCCCGCGATGCAGGCCGCACTGCTGAACTACACTCTGATATGGCTCTTCGACAGGGGAGCTCCAGTCTATACCAGCTCTAGCGTGAATGTGAGTATAAACGTTGTAACCGGCACAGCCACCGCGTACTGGACCATCTTCGACGATCAGCCATTCAACATAGTATCATACAACCTCTACCTCAACGGGACCCTGATAGCCTCCAACCTGCCAGCGACAACCACGAGCTTCGACCTGACCCCATACGTCACCCCAGGCAACTACTACGTATTCACCATAGAGGCGGTCGACGTGCTCAACGAGACCACTAGGATAGACACCTGGTTCTACATGATGCCTCCAGGACTGACAGGGGCAGCCTTCGGCTACCCATACGGCGGCGTGTTCAGCGGCACCGCGCCGGTTGGAGGCGGGGCAACGTTCACCATTAACGTAAGCTCCGCCCCTGTAGGCCTGCAATTACTAGAGCTAGACTCCCTGCCAGTCAACGCCTGGAACGCAATGCCAGCCGAGGCCGATGTACTATACTTCGATGTTGCCATGGTCAACGCTAGCGGAGCCTCATGGATGGTGATAAACATAACCTACCCAGAGCCAGAGCCACCGCTGACAGAGGACATAGTGCCGATGTGGTTCGACGGGACCATGTGGAGGGAGGTATCCCACTACAGCGTGGACCCGGCAAGCAACACTGTCACCATATGGATCAATGCCACAGGGACCAGCCCAACCCTGGCGGACCTGACTGGTACACCATTCAGGCTATACTCGATGCCAGCCCCGCTAGTCGGAGGCGATGCTATCGTCTCAACCAGCGGTACGCCACTGGCAATAGCGATGGCTGGAGTAGCGCTACTACTAGCTGCGCTGGCGTCTAGGAGGAGGTAACACACTATACAATTAACATAATTAATAATCTAATATTTTTTCTACTTATTTATTCCTTGATAACAACCTTTATATCCCACCATGGCCATACATTATGGTTAGATGGATAGGTGGGTGGCTAAGGTGCCCAGCCAGGCAATAGTCATGATAAACACGGATGTGGGTAAGGAGAACGAGATCCTGGAGAAGCTATTCGCCCTACCCGAGGTAAAGGAGGTATACATGGTATACGGTATACACGACCTGATAGCTGTAGTTGAGGCCGAGGATATGGATACACTGAGGAGCCTGATAACAGAGAAGATAAGGAAGATGGACGGGGTCAAGAGCACCCTGACTAGCATAGTAGTGATAAGGAAGGCCAAATAGAGATGCCCCAAGGCCGCACGGTAACGGTTGCATTCGACGATATAGATAACCGGGTTGGTGGGTGTACAACCCACTTCACAACACTTTTCTTACTCGAATCATCGAGGCACATAGACTATCTGCTAGACTATCCCCTACTAGTCAGGCTAAACCCGGCCATACCATGGAAGACCCGGGGAAACGCTGCAACCGCGGTAAGGATGAGGACTAGCCTGAGCCCCGAGGAGGTGCTGGAGCTCGCCTCCTGGATGGCGGAGGAATACACCTCCGGGAGGCCACGTGCCAGCGGTAAGAGGCCCGGAATAGTAGTCATCGAGGGGGAGCCGTGGAGCGACCCGAGGCTGAGGGGCATATACAGGGAGGCCCTAACCGGCGTGGTGGATCCTGTCCGTGTGTCTAGGCTCCTCGGTAGGATCGGCGCCCTATACCGTGGGGGCAGGGGCATAGTCGGCGCCACAGCGGCCACAGCTGCACTGGCCCCAGGCGACCCCTATACCTTCGAGGTGATCGGGTACCGCGCCCCCGGCTCGTGGTCTCCCGGCAGGAGGGCCCCGTGGAGCATATACTCTACTGGTTCGTGGCCCTCCTGCACGTTTAATAATGTTGAGTGGACCAGCCTCGAGGCTTCTGCTGCGCCTGGTGGCGCTGATCCCGTGCTTGCGGGTGTTAGGGGGTTTTGCCCCTTTACCGGGTGGTGTAGGTCCTCTGGGGCCGTGTTTTGCACGGTTTTTAGGAGTAATCAGCATACTGGGCCCCACCATGCCCCGTTAACCCCCCGGTTTACACCGTATAGTGTGGGCTACACCATAGCAACGATCACTGGCGACCCCGTGGTGCTTCCGAAGGGGCACACGGTGGTGGAGGCCGTTGCCCTGGGTAGGCGCGTGGACCTAGTATTCTTCAGGGAGACTTGGCCCCTTAGCATGGTTGCTAGGATGCTTAGGGAGGGCGATATTGTTGGGGTGGTGGCCCATGTTAGGCCTTACCGGTCTAGGGGTAGGCCTGTCCTTGCGGTCGAGCTCCTAGATGTTCTACACCTAGCCCGGGGCCGTGGCTTTGCCAATCCTAGGTGCCCTGTATGTGGGTCCTCTATGAAGAGTATGGGTTCCCGTGGAGGCTTCAAATGTGCTAGGTGCGGGTACAGGTCTGCCATGTATGGTAGGGTGGAGCTCTGGACTCCTAGGAGCCTTGTGGGGGGTAGGTATACTGTGAGGCCTGGAAGGTATCCTCACTTGTCCCCGCCTCCAGTTGCTGCGTTAACCGGGGATATGCGCTTCCCCCGGGAGCTCCGCATCGACCAGGTAGTGTTTACCGGGGAGTTTACACCCCCTCGGTTTCCTATGAATCCCACTAGCTAGCCCCGAGAGTAGGGGGAGACCCCCGGATTTCTCTTGGAGATAGCGTATAGAGCACCTATTCTTGGGTGTGTGTAACGAGAATTAGAGTATGTTTGTATATTGTAGATTTTACACAATCAATTAGCATGGGTATCTAGCTGGTACCACTGTATCCCCCCACATTGGCTTACGGATCCTGGGAGAGGTTTTCCATAGGAAACAGAGGGGTCCCAGTGCTGACAGCTATAGGGGTGGCGTATAGCCACATGGACCCCCTTGTTTCCCGTGGATCCCACTGTAGATGGTGTATATTTGACTCGCATCTCCCCTAGATAGAGGGCGGTGTGTAGCTTGGATGACTGTGGGGGCAAGAAGGCTGCTGCCCTTGGCGCGTTAGACCTTGTGAGGAGGCTAGGCCCTAGAGTGGTGGGTGTGGGGACCGGGTCCACGGTAGCGGAGTTCATAGGCGTGGCAGGAGATACGCTCCACGGCTCCACAGTCCTGGCATCTAGCATAGACACCGAGCTCAGGCTGAGGGATGCGGGTATACGTGTAGTATCACAGACCAGTGGCCTGAGGCCAGATGTATATATTGATGGAGCCGATGAGGTGGACCCGTGGGGTAGGCTTGTCAAGGGGGGAGGCGGAGCTCTCCTAGGGGAGAAGGTCCTAGCGTATAATAGCAGGGTGAATATAATAATAGTTGATGAGGGCAAACTGGTTGGAAGACTAGGATCCAGGAAGCCGGTGCCCATAGAGGTGGTCCCCCACGCCCTAGGCTATATACTAGACAGGATGGAGGAATGGGGATACAACCCTAGGCCCAGGATGGGGGGAGGCAAGGCCGGGCCGGTGGTGAGCGACTGGGGAGGGGTAATAGTAGACCTATACACCGGTCCCATGGATGACCCGGAGAGTGTAGATGCTAGGCTGAGGAGTGTGCCCGGGGTTGTAGAGACGGGAATATTCTACGGGATAGTTGATTACCTAGTAGTAGGATCCCGGGGGTGCAGGTGGAGGGTCTACCAGGTTGGAAGAAGGCCTAGAGATAGACTATTTGATAGATAAGTATGCCAGTGAGGGGGTTGAGAGGAGGGCTAGGTCCATAGCGGTAAGCGGCAGGCTAGTCGTGATCCACACCAGCCCGGAGATCCTTGTATACCTAGGGGAGAGGGAGGACCACGTCATAGTCGATAGGAGATATTGCAGCTGCCAGGGATTCGCCATGAGGCTAGCCAAGCCCGAGGAGGGCGTGGGGTGTAGCCATGTGAAGGCGGCTAGGATGCCCGAGAGGAGAGTTAGGACCCTGGAGCTGGGGCCAGGCGAGGTGGAGCTGGTGACCTGGGAGGTATTAACCGGGGGGTTCACATCTATCCTCAGGAGGAAAATATATGGTAGGAGGGGCTAGGTTATAAGGTGAGCTATTATAATCAACATTGCATAGGCAGCTGAAGCTACTACCAGTGCCGTAGGCGACATCTTAAACTTGCCCTCATACTCGTCATAGAACGAGATCAGCCCGGCGGCAGTCATGGGGCCGGATTGCCTCCTACTCTTCTTAGACGGCACCCCTCCACACCATGGAAGGGTAGATGCGGCCTAGACTAATAACAGTTAACCCCCACCACCTGGCCAAGCCAGGGTGACGATAGTGGAGCTCAGATGCATGCAGGAGATAATTAGGGAAGAGTACCTAGAGAGGGACACAAGGCGGGGGTTATATAGGACCTTCACCTGGCTAGTCGAGGAGGTAGGTGAGCTGGCAGAGGCCCTACAACGGGAGGACCTAGAGGCGGCTAGGGAGGAGATTGCAGATGTGATAGCATGGACCATAAGCATAGCAAACATGCTGGGCATAGACGTGGAGGATGCGATGAAGAGGAAGTACCACCAGCTATCTAGGTGCCCTTAAACGCCTCTATGATAGAGGGTATCCTACCCGGATCCTCCTCGCCTATAGTACCGGTAACCAGTACATCAGCCCCAGCCTCGGCCAATCCCCGGGCCTGCCCGGGATCCCTAACACCACCCCCAACAACCAGGAGCCCATCCCACCCAAGCCTATCCAAGAGGAGCCTAGAGAGCCTAACCGCCCCCACAGGCACAGGCCTAGGAGCACCGCTACCAGCCTCCAGGTAGATGACCTGTGCACCCATCATGGCGCCAGCAAGGGCGTGGGCAGCGGCAAGCTCGGGTTTATCATAGGGCACTGGCCTGGCGAACCCCATATACCCAGCGGCGCCGCCATAGCCAACGATTATGTATCCTGTAGGTATGGGCTCCAGCCCCATCTCTAGGACGACGGGGGCGGCCTGGGTCTGAGCCCATGTGGTGTAGTACACGTTATCCGAGTTGATCAGGTACATGAATAGGACAGCATCGGCTACAGGTGTGAGGCCGCTAATGTTGCCTGGGAATAGTATCACGGGGAGCCCCGACTTCTTGGCGGATCTAGTAACCTCGCCCAGCCTGGGCTCATACACCCCAACGGAGCCACCTACAAGTATGGCATCGCTACCAGCCTCAGCGGCTAGCCTAGACAGCCTCAGGGCCTCCTCGGGCCCAGTCTTATTGGGGTCGATAAGGGTGAAGTGTAGCCTAGAGCTCGCTCTCCTCGACTTCAGGTTCTCCAGCACCCTCTTCCTCATGCCTGCACTCCTCCTCTATCCTGCCCTCATAGGCCAGGTCAGAGATGATGTTGTACACGTCAACTCTCTCATACATATCGGGCACCTCCCTCTCGCAGTACAAGCCACAGGATCCACACCTCACCACCGCAATCTTCACCCCTGGCTTCCCAGCCTTCCGGAAGTCTATGGTTAGAGTCATAGAGTTGCAGACGGGGCACTGGAAGTAGCGGCCAGGCTTCCTAACCGTGCGCTGCCTCTTTACCCTCCTCTTCCTCCTCCTACCCAACCCGTATCTCCCGATGGCTCCAGTTCGAGCCAATCCAAATATTATTAATCATGGTAGACAAGTATGGATAGAGTGGTGGGACAGGTATGAAGATATGGGAGGTCATGAGGGAGCCACGGGTAAAGGTGCTGCCCAGAACACCGCTAGTAGCAGTAAGGGCGCTGTTCAGGGAGACTGAGGAGAGGGTAATACCGATAGTCCGGGATGAGAAGAGTGATAAACTAGAGGGGTTTCTAACCAGGGTGGAGGCGATAATACCTACAAGCACGAAGTCGAACCTGAGAGTAGTGGATGTCGCGAGGGACTACCCGGTACTCAAAATGAGTCAGGAGCTCGAGGAGGCGTATAGGGAGCTGGAGGAGCATGGGGTGTATGCAGCCCCAGTAGTCGATGAGGAGGGTAGGCTAGTCGGTGTCGTATCGCTCAGGGATATAATAGATGTGATGAGGAAGAGTGGGATCAAGCCGAGGGCAGAAACCGTGGCAGAAGTCATGACCACAGAGGACCTAGACAAGTACATCGTAGAGATGGATGAGAGGATAAACAGGGTCTGGAGCAGGTTCGTCTATAGGGGCATCCCGGCCCTCGTAGTTGTTAGGAGCAAAAAGGAGCCCTACCCAGTGGGCATAATCACCCCGTACGACCTCATAAAGACGGGTAGATGGAGGTTCCACAGGGAGATCAGGGCCGGGAAGATAGTCACGCCCGCCAAGGTAAAGAGAATAATGACCCGGGGGGCAGTTGTAGCGACGCCAGACACCCGTATAGAGGATGTAGCAAAGATCATGGCGGAGAACGACTTCACCCTACTACCAGTAGTGGACGAGGAGGGTAGGGTAATAGGAGTGGTCACCCAGGCGGACGTGGTGAAGGCGTACATAGAGGGAGCGAAGCCAGAGAGGAAGCCGGTAAAGCCGATACCGCCTCCAGTAGAGGTGAGGGAAGAGGAGAGGGTAGAATACAGGAGCACCCAGCAGATGCTACAAGAGGTCCTAGTAAAGCCCAAGGAGGAGGCCTACATAGAGCTCGGCCTGACAGCGGGTCAGATAGCCAGGAGCGAGATGCCGGCAATAACCATAAACGACACAGTGGAGCACGCGAGGAGGGAGATGCTGAGGAGGCGCACCAACTACCTGCTAGTAGTAGACGAGGCGGGCAGGATAGTCGGTGTAGTGAGTAAGTGGGGCATGCTAAGGGCGCTAGCACTCAAGGGCCCACTATGGAGGCGCAGGGTCTACGACAAGTTCTTCATAGACCTGGTCATGGACAAGGTGATACCCAGGGTCAAGGCAGACGAGCCCCTGGAGAACGTGGCGCTGGCAATGCTATCAAACGGGTCAGAGGTTGCGATAGTTGAGGATGGCGAAGGCAACACGATAGGTTTCATAACCAAGGACGACCTAGTAGATGCATACGCCAGGCACCAGCAGGGCAGGCTACTAGTGGAGAACATAATGTTCCCCGGAAGACTGGCTAGAGTACACCCGCACCACTCACTAGCACACGTAGTCAACAGGATGAAGACCCTAGGCCTAGACGCCCTAGTGGTGGCAGAAGGCAACAGGGTGCTAGGAGTAGTCTCGGCAAACCGGCTACCCTTCGTCGCCTACGAGGACGCGCTGACAGCTAGGAAGAGCAGGAGGCTGATATGGGTAAGAAAGCTAGTGAAGGCAGGCAGGAAGATGGGTAGATACGTGAAAGTAGCGCCACTAGTAGCTGCTGACGCCATGGCAAGAACCGAGAGGACCCTCTCGCCAAAGGACGACGTCTTCAAGGCAATACAGGCATTCAAAGAGGAGAACGTGGACGGCCTACCAGTAGTAAGCGACGACGGAGAGATACTAGGGGTCGTATCAAAGAACACGATACTAAGGGAGATGGCAAGACACGCCAGGGTAGAGATAGAGAAGCCAGAGGAAGCTAAGACAGAAACCCCACGTCAAGGCCAACAACAGTCATAACAGCAAGACTCCTAAACGCCTCTATAAACCCATAAGTCCTAAGCCTAACCCCCAGATCCCAGCCAAAAACACGGACAACAAGCCTAAGGACAACATCAACTAGTAGAACAAGGCCAGCAAGCCTAGCCCCAGCAAGGATAAGAGCGACACCATAAACAAAAACACCTGCACCAGAGGCAACCTCCAGCCCATGGGGGCTGGATCCATAAATCCTCCTATAGGCCATACCGGAAGCCATCATAGCATACAACGGGGGCAAAACGGAAACCCAGGGAGTCTCCGAGGCGAGCGCCAAGAGGCCCCCAGGCAGCGCTACCAAACCCGCCCCGGTTACATACCTCAACGTGCCCCCACGCAGGGTAGCATAGAATAGCGGAGGAAACAAGACTAGGGGGGCCAATGAGTAGGGCAGGTGCAGTGCAACCAGGGGGAGGAACATGAGGGACACAAGACCGACACAATACAGCCTAACCCGGGACGGGTTAGCCATAAACAACGAGGCGAGAGACCCTACAAGCCCCAAGACCACGTCAGGCCCCAACCTAGGCATAGACAAGAGCCCCATAACCATAGACGCTACCCATACCCCATAAACTCCCCCCTCCCTCGGCTTGGAGAAGCCACACCGCACCACAGCCCCCCAGCACCCCGAGGCAGGGGAGGCGATATGAGGACGCGTACAGCCAAGTATAAACATGGCGCCGGGGGCGGGATTCGAACCCGCGCGCCCCAGAGGGGCAACGGGTCTCCAGCCCGTCCCCTTGGACCGCTCGGGCACCCCGGCACCAGGAAGGGGGTATTACCATAGGCCTCTTAATTTCTTGCGGGCTCTACGGAACCACTAGCACATCCCTAGGAGACCTCTCGACAACCTTCCTAGCAACACTACCCATAAGCATCCGCTCAAGCCTAGACAGGCTCCTCCGCCCAACCACTACCAGGTCATAACCGGACTCCACTAGCTCCAGCAGAACCTCGCCCGGATCACCCTGGTACACCTCGTAGGTGACGGTGATCCCATACTCGCTGGAGAGCCTAGCGGCGATCTCCCTAAGCCTCTCACGAGCAGCCTCGACAAGGGGTGAAGTGTCGAGGACCTCCGGCGTCATAAGTTCGCCGAGGATGACTGTAGAGGGAGGGACCACAGTAGCCAAGTGGACGCTGGCCCCATGGAGCCTGGCTAGCTCGCAAGCCCTCCTAGCAGCCTTAAGTGACTGCTCAGACCCATCGAACCCGACAAGGATACTCTTATAGACAGCCATGCAACAGGCACCCCCATGATATTAACCTAAAGCCCCAGGCTATTATACTACCCTCTAACAGGGCGGGGCCCGGTGAGAGGCGTCACGGCACTGAGCATAGAGGTGCTGATGGCTCGTGATAGCGAGGGCCCCGTCCCGTGCATAGCTGCTGGGGATGAAGAGATTGAGGTAGCCCGACCACGGGTAGGGGTGACGACGTTATCCCCGTCAGACCCGGCTACGAGGGGATGGGTGTGAGGTGCAGGAGCTACCTGGTGCTACAGGCATACGTGCCGCTAAGGGCTAGCATGCCAAGGGTACTTCACGAGATCGAGAAGATCAAGGGCTCCAGGATAGTGTCTGTGAACGAGGAGTCAAGGAGGATCGTGGCCAGCATCCCAGGGAGGAGCGTGGGCAATGTGATCAGCATGTGCGTGGACACCCTAGAGGGGTGCATGGTAGAGGTGAAGTACTCGTGCAGGACCCACTGCCTCAGGAAGCTGGCATCACTGGGCTTCCACCTAGCAGGTAAGATAGGATACGGGGTTGTGAATGGGAGGATAGTAGAGGTAGAGGAGTCTAAGACTGGCGTAAGGGTGAAGATAGGTAGGAGGACAAGCATGGCCAGGGTGAGGCCCCCGGTACCCCCCTCCATGTTCCTACTCGAGCCAAGCGAGGCTGAGGGGGTCATACAGGAGTCCAGCGGCATCCTAGGGAGGCTAGGTGAGGCTTGTAATGGGTGAGGCGGAGTCCTCCATATTCATAGTGAGGATGCTAGTAGGCCTACTAGGAGGCGTCCTAGTAGGCCTAGAGAGGGAGAGGGCGCAGTCGGCTAGGAGAGGCGGAAAGTCCGGCTCAGTGCCCGGTATGAGGACCTTCGGCCTAGTAGCCCTCTACGGTGCACTATCCTCCTATATAGCAGGGCCTGGGGGAGGCGGGTCCATATTCCTAGTGGTATCCGTCCTACCAGTCCTGGCATTCATAATGCTCTACGCGTACACAAGGATGCTAAAGCAGAGGATCCTCGGGATAACAA
>JALUDK010000231.1 GCA_027044005.1 Acidilobaceae archaeon
GGCACGGGGCCTGGTGCAGCTGGCCAAGGCCATAAAGGAGGAGGCGGCCCACGGGGATGTGACGCTACTCAACGTCACGGGCGGCTTCAAGCCTGAGAGCGGCTACGCTATCCTAGCAGGGATAGCTCACTATAAGATCGCAGCGGCCTACTACATACACGAGGCGTTCAGGGACACAGTCGTGATACCTCTCCTACCCGCCACCATAGTCGAGGACCTGCCTAGGACTAGCGGCGATATGATACCGGTCAGGGGTAGGAGGGAGCTGGAGTTGCTGGCCCATGCCCTAGAGCCCACGGGACTAGCAAGCTCCAGCCCCCCGAGTGTATCGAGCCAGCTGGTGGAGCTGATAGCAGAGGTCAGGCCCATCCTAGCATAGCTACGGTACAAGAGGCCCCCGGAGGAATAAATCCCCCCAGACCCACCAATACCCCCGGTGGTGCATGTGGATTTTAGCCTATCCAGCGAGGAGCAGCTATTCAGGGACTCCGTCAGGAGCTTCCTAGCCGAGAAGGTCCAGCCTATATGGACCCGGATAGACGAGGAGGCCCTGATACCCACGAGCCTCATAAGGGAGATGGGGGAGCAGGGCCTATTCGCCATAGCAGTACCCGAGGAGTACGGGGGCCAGGGAGGAGGGTTCCTCCTAACAGCCCTGGCTGCCGAGGAGATAGGCTACCACGACCCCAGCATGGCCCTAGCAGTATTCACCCTACTAAACAATGCCTGGCCCTACATACTCTACCTCTACGGCCAAGACGAGGCCAGGGAGGAGATACTACCACGGGTAGGCCGGGGGGAGGCGTTCTTCGGCATAGCATCCACCGAGCCCCGCGGAGGCAGCGATGTGGGGGGCCTCCAAACCAGAGCAGTAAAGGTGGACGGAGGCTACAGGGTAGAGGGGGAGAAGATCTACATAAGCGGCGTCAGGGAGGTAATGGACCAGCTCGACTGGGGAGGCTGGCTCCTACTAGCCAGGACAGGGAGGCCAGAGGATAGGCACAGGGGCATAACAGCCCTGGCCCTCCTGGGCAAGAGGCAAGGAGCCAAGACAGGGGGCATAGAGTACAGCATACTAGATACGATAGGGAGGCACGGCATATCCACAGGAATACTACGCCTCAACGGCGTCGAGGTGGGCGAGGCCTATAGGGTCGGGGAGGAGAACAGGGGCTTCTACGTGGCGATGGAGGGATTCAACCTGGCAAGGATACTGGTGGCGGCCGCCAACATAGGCTCCGCCAGGTGGGCCCTAGAGAGGATGGTGGAGTACTCCAGGGAGAGGGAGCTATTCGGCAGGCCTATAGCCTCCTTCCAGGGGGTCAGCTTCCCCATAGCGGAGCTGGCCATGGAGCTGGAGGCCGCGAGGCTACTAGTATACAGGGCGGCCTGGCTTGCTGACAGGATCTACAAGGACAAGGAGCCCGGGCTGAGGCCCAGGGACCTGGGCAAGTACAGTGCCATGGCCAAGCTGAAGGCCGTCCAGGTGAACAAGGCGATGTACGACCAGCTAATGCAGGTCTACGGGGCGCTATCCTACACCAAGGAGGCCCAGGTATTCAGGGGCATGCTCGCAAGCCTATCATACTACGTCGGGGCCGAGGGCGCCCAGAACATTATGAGGTACATTATAGCTAGCAGCATAATAGGCAGGGAGTACACCAAGTAGCAGTATATAACCCGCCCCCGGGGATAGTAGAGCCCCGGCCCCCGGCGGGGTGAGGAGGCATGGCAAGGAGTATAGGAGGAGTGAAGTACTGCCCAAGATGCGGCTCAATACTCTACCCTAGGGTCAGGGACGGCAGGAAGGAGCTCTTCTGTAGGAGGTGCGGCTACACTGAGCCCCTAGATGGGGGAGAGGCCGAGGTTTACAAGATCAGGTCTAGGGTCAGGCACACACCCAAGGAGAGGATGATCATAGTAGACAGTAGCCAGGTACCCCCCACTGCTAGCCTGCTCAAGGGCCAGATCACCTGCCCCAAGTGTGGGCACGACGAGATCTACTACTGGATGATGCAGACCAGGGCAGCGGACGAGCCCCCCACCAGGTTCTACAGGTGCAAGAGGTGCGGCTACACTTGGAGAGAGTACGCCTAGACGAGTGCCTAGAGCTAGACGCCCTGAGGAGGGGGCTAAGGAGGATCACGAGGACACTAGGAGAGGCGGTCGACAGGATACCCCCACACCACTCCCCCCGCAGCCTCGTGGAGACAAGCCTAAGCCTAGCCCTCGGCCTATCCACCACAGCCGAGGACCTATACCGGAGGCTGTGCAGTGGTGGCGAGGGCTGACTACACGATAATAGGCGGTGGGATAGCGGGCCTCACCACGGCCCTACTACTAGCTGAGAGGGGCTACAGGGTTAGGGTATACGAGGAAAGGTACCCGGGCGCCGGGGCCACGGGAGCCGCGGCGGGGCTACTAGTCCTCCACCTCAAGCCCCAGCTAATAGAGATAGCCCTAGACTCGCTAAGCATCTACAAACGCATAGCTGGCAAGGGGTACATCTTCAACATCGGGGCCCTCCTCTTCACCACGCCAAGCTGCGCCCGGGGCTACGAGGATGCTATGAGGAGCCACGGGCTTGTAGCGTATAGGGTAGACGAGGAGAGGGCAAGGGAGATGGCTGGCCTCCCACTACGCACCATGGAAGGAGAGGAGGTACTGTACGTGGACGAGTACCTAGTCGACGTCGGGAGCCTGGTATCCAGGCTCCACAGCCTCCTAGGAGAAGCCGGGGCCGTAATAGAACACGCCCCAGGTAGCATAGAGGCAGAGGGGGAGACGATAATAGCAGCCGGGGCGTGGAGCCACCTACTAGCCCCCGAGCTACAGGACAAACTAATCCTCTACCGGTGCCAGGCAGCAGCCTATGAGGCCCCCAGGCCAGGCCCAGCACTGGAGGACGACACATACGGCTACTACGCAGTCACCCACCCCGGGGGAGACCTAGTCGCAGGGGACGGATCCAACACCCTCATATCCAGCCCCGAGGAGGGGTACACCCCAGACCAGTGGGAGCCCTACGAGATACTCGAGAGGATCTCCAAGAGGATACCCGGTGCCGAGGAGGGCTACCCCCGCAGGGTATGGTCAGCCCCATGCCCAACAACCCCAGACAGCCTACCCCTAGCCGGTACCCTCAGGGAGGGTCTACACGTCATAACCGGCTTCAACGGCCTAGGGATAACCCTGGCAGGAGGAGTAGCTGCAAGGCTAGTGGACTACCTAGAGGGCAAGAC
>JALUDK010000232.1 GCA_027044005.1 Acidilobaceae archaeon
TCAGGGAGTATGTTGAGGGTGATGACGCGAAGCTGATAGAGTGGAAGGCAACGGCAAGGAGTGGGAGGCTCATAGTCAAGCAGACGCTGGCAGAGGCGATGGGGAGGTTGACAATATACTTCCTAGCAGACTCCCGGGGCTACCGTGGAGAGTGGATGAAGACCCCCCTGGAGGAGGCCGCTAGGAGCGTCGCACGTACAATCAGGGACCTCCTCGCCACAGGCCATAGAGTGAGGCTCGTACTAGTAACCCCAGGGTTCCGGGGCGAGGTCCACGGCGAGGGCCCCCAGGCCTTGGAGAGGTTCCTCGACCTCCTATCCCGCGTAAACCCCCATGGCGTGCTCCGGGAGGCTATGTTGGGGGAGGCTGATGGCCAGGCCCTGGTTGTGCTTGCCGGCCCTAGCATGGAGGAGGTCCCCAGGCTCAGGGATGCAAGGGTTGTCGACTTCCAGGGGGGTGGATAGCCTGTGTATGGCCTCCTAGCCAGGCTTGCTATACTGCTCGCCGGGCTGGCGGCCTCCCGGGTGGCTGCCTCCAGCATACCGGATTACCCCTTTATACCGGTTAGCGAGCCCGGCCTGGCGTCGCTGTCTATACTTGCCTCTGCCCTGGTAGGCATGGTATTCCCCGGGGCTTCCTGGCTCCTGCTCCTATCCACGTCTATGGCCTTCGCCGCCTCCCTGGCCTCCGGCAGGCCCTCCTACGCCCTACTCCTCCTGGGCATCCTAGGCTCTTCTATGAGCTTCCAGCTGGCCGGGTGGAGGAGGAGTAGGGCAAGGTATGAGGTGGACCGGAGGAAGGCCCTAGCGTGGACCGGGTCTATGGCGTTCATAGCGGGGGGCTTCATAGTATTCGCTACCACCAGCTTCAGCCTCCTCGCTGACGCCCTGACAAGGTACTTCGAGGGGCTCCCCGGCGATGTCGGAGTGTTCTACTCCACGGTCACCTCCACGGTTGCCTGGAGGTTCCTGGCCTACACTCTGGTCGGCATGGCTATATTCAGGGTTCTCGAGCTTATCGTCGACGTAACCACGAAGCTGGGGAGGGGTGGCGAGGTTCTTGCAAGCTACGACGCCAGGAGCCAGGCTAGGAGGGAAGCCACCTCACTGATCATGATGAAGGGAGGCCAGTACGCCATGCTCTCGGAGGGCTTCAGCCTCGTGGCTACGATACTCTACTACCCCCTACTCTACGCATCGATCACCGGCATATTCACCCTGGCAGGGATGGACCTCGAGGGCGCCTCTAGCTTCCTAGTGCCAGCCCTCCTGCTGCCATCCTGGATCATTGTAAGGGCCTTCATCAAGCAGGTTGCGGAGCCGGAGCCGGTGGAGAGCCTGCTTAGGAAGCCAAGGCCCCTTAGGCCCATATTCTACACGATCCTAGCGCTCCTAATCGTGATCGGCCTGAGGCTGGCGGGGATAGATGTAAACCCTATAATAATGGCTGCCATCACCGGCGACCCGTTATATGATGACCCCTTCTCCAGCGCCGCGTCCAGCGAGGACCTAGCGGGCGCCATAGAGGCTCTGGGCTCTATGATTGATGAGGGTGGCAGGCTCTTAATCCAGCTCCTCTGGGGAGGCTAGCACGATAAAACCCCGGGGGGTACGCAACGCTACTAGCCAGGGTGCCATACGTGGAGGCTCTGCACGAGTATGCGAGGAAGTGCAGCCCCCTGATACAGGTGGCCCTAGACTTTACTAGCATGGGTGAGGCCCTCAGGCTTGCATCCTTACTGGCAGGGTCTGCCAGGAGGCTAGTGCTGGAGGCGGGGACTCCGCTCATCAAGTCCTACGGCCTTGAGGCGGTGGAGCTGCTCAGGGCTCTCCCTGGGCCAGGCCAGGTTGTCGCTGACATGAAGACCATGGACACAGGTGGGCTGGAGGTTGAGATGGCCTACAGGCATGGAGCTACTGCAACCACCGTGCTTGGCGTAGCTCCTGACGAGACGATCGCGGAGGCCTCGAGTGCTGCTAAGAGGCTTGGTATAACCCTGTACGGCGACCTCATCGGGGTAGGGGATCCTGTGGAGAGGGCCAGGAGGCTCGAGGAGCTAGGTGTCGACGTGGTCCTGCTCCATATTGGTATTGATGTTCAGAGGAAGCTTGGCCTCACAGCCGGCTCCAGGGTCGAGGTGGTCAGGAGGCTTAGGGGGGAGGTCAAGGGCCTGATAGCCGTCGCGGGCGGAGTGAAGCCTAGGGAGGTTAGAGACCTAGTCGATGCGGGGGCGGATATCGTTATTATAGGGTCGGCTATAACCAGGGCCGGGAAGCCTGCGGAGGCGCTGGCAGAGGCTATACAGGGGGCTGGGGGCGACTGCTAGACTTCCAAGCCGAAGTCCCTTATCACCCTCCTAAGGTCCCTAAGGGCCTTGAGCAGTTTGTAGCCGTCGCTGGTGATCCTCACGGTCCTCCTCCCCTCCTCCCGTACAACCTCGACCACACCCCTCTCCTCCAGCTCCTCAAGCAGGGCTACGAGCCGGTCGTAGGCTAGCCCGTTCGCGGTCGCTACCCTAGTGGCTGGAGCCTCCCCTCCCACCCTAGACAAGTAGTCTAGGACACCCTCTATTATGTCAAGTTTACTCCTCTTCCTCCTCACCGTTACCCCCCAGTGTAGCGTAGAACACCGCCAGGGCAGCTGCGGAAGCGGCCCTTAGGAGCTCGCCCACGAAGAGGGCTAAGGCTACGCTCGCCGGCCCCATGCCAAGGGCTCCGCCGAGCATCGAGGTCCCCCTCACCATGTACGAGAGGGCTATAATTGCCAGGAGCACCCTGGCAGGCCCCCGCGTCGTCTGGGAAGCAGTGAAGCCCATGACGCCCGCCAGGTAGTCGAATAGCGCTACTAAGACCTTCAGGCCGCCTAGGGGGATCACCACTGTCAAACCCCTTAACGGTGAGAGAAGGTAGAAGCCGCCTACAGCTAGAACGGATGATGCCACGTATATGCTTAGTGAGGCCCTGGGCGATGACGCCAGGGAGGCTATCATCATCGCCAAGCTACTGGCGGCTAGGAGCGTGAATCCTGCCAGCCCCGACTCTAGAGGGTCTTCCCGGAGCCTAGAGTAGACTATATAGAGCCTGTAGGCTATCACCGTGAATGCAACTGCTGCTATGGCCTCTACCAGAGCAAGCGCCCCGCCGATTGATCCTAGGTGCTCCATGTCATCCAACCCTGGTGCCCGTACACCCTGCAAGCCCAGTGTGTACCATACTTACGCTACATTCACTTATCGTGAGT
>JALUDK010000233.1 GCA_027044005.1 Acidilobaceae archaeon
CTGATCCAGCTACTAGCAGGCCTCAGGAGGGGCATGAGGGTGATAGAGGCTGGCACGGGAAGCGGGTTCCTCACAACAGTCCTAGCAGCCGCGGTATGCCCCGGAGGGAAGGTATACACGCTAGACCTCAAAAGGGAGAACCTAGAGGAGGCAAGGAGGAACCTCGAGCTAGCCGGGATACCCGAGGGGTGCGTCGAGCTTGTCGAGGGGGATGTGAGGAGCCACACCCTACCCCAGGGGCTAGACGCCGGGTTCCTAGACATGCCAGACCCCTGGGCGGCGCTCGACAACCTCTACAACAGCCTAAACCCCTCCGCACCCCTAGTAGTATTCGTCCCCACATACAACCAGGTGGACAAGCTACTCTCCAGGATGGACAAGGAAAAGTGGGTTGTGACATACGCAGGCGAGATCCTAGAGAGGAGGCTAGAGCCAACCCCAGGCGCGGTTAGGCCCGAGGTCAAGATGATAGGCTTCACAGGCTTCATAATACTCCTAAGGAGGCTAGCAGCCATAAGCCAGTAATTAACCCCCACCCAATACCAAGCTGGCACACGGGTTCTAGGCCGTGGAGGCCGTAGAAGGGAGGAGGAGCAGGGCCGAGATAGAGGAGGAGGCCCTAGAGGTCGTAAAGAGGCTAGACAAGGTAGCAGGCAACAAGGCACTACGCATGCTAAGGAAGGTAGGCAGGGCCATAAAGGCAGGGATACAGTCAAGGCACAGGACAATGCTACTAGTATCAGGAGGAGACCCCCGAGTAGTGGGGGCGGTAACGGCTAGATCCCTACTATACTATGAGAAGGTCTACAGGAGGACAGCAGGAAGGAGGCAGCTCAAACTAGCATACTTCTTCCACGACGAGTTCGATGACGCACGGCTTAGGAAGGAGATAGTCAAGAGGAGTATAAAGGAGAAGGCGAGCCTCCTAGAACAAACCACAGCCAGGTATGAGGAGAGCGAGAAGTACCTAGGCACAACATTCCAGGCCCTAGTACTAGACCTAACCAACGACCTGAAGCCAAACGACGTCGGCAGGCTAATAGGGGTAGTAGAGGGCGGAGGATTCATAGTACTACAAGCACCCCCCTGGCGGGATTGGGACAAGGCCCTCACACTATTCAAGCAGAACCTCCTAGTCCCAGGCTTCAGCGAGCCAAGACACATATTCATAACATGGTTCAAGAGGAAGCTGCTAGAACACAACGAGTCAATATTCGTATACGACGCCGTCGAGGGGAGCCTGATAAGTGGGGAACCCCCAGCAAAGGTCAAGCCCAAGAAGAGGCAGGGTATAAAGATACCACAGAAGAGGCTCTTCCCCGAAGACCTCTACAAGCTAGCCCTAACACAGGACCAGGTAGAAGTCATAAAGAGGATAGAGAGCTTCTACGAGAAGCCGCCCAGGGGAAAGAAGAAGGTACTAGTAGTAACAGCAGACAGGGGCAGGGGCAAGAGCTGTGCTGTAGGCATAGGACTAGTAGGCCTAGCCCGGGAGCTAGGCAAGGTGAAGCACAAGGTCAGGATAATAGTAACAGCGCCCAGCCTAAGCAACGTGCAGAGCCTAATGGACCTCGCCCTAAAGGCCGCCGAGACCCTGCAACTATCACCTAGGCCTGTGAAGAGGGGCGACATGATCCTAGAGATCCAGGGCAAGGGATTCAGCCTAGAATACTGGGAGCCCGCGGTAGTCCCGAAGATGCAGGCAGACATTGTGGCCGTTGATGAAGCCAGCGGGATACACGTCCCACTCCTCCACAAGATATGGAGGAGCCATAGGAGGATAGTATTCGCGGCCACCATACACGGCTACGAGGGGGCGGGTAGAGGCTTCAGCATAAGATTCCTCAAGGCGATAAAGGAGAGCAAGACAACGATCCTAGAGACTATATCCATGAAGGAGCCGATACGGTACGCTGAGGACGACCCCGTCGAGAAGTGGCTATTCGACGTCCTACTACTAGACGCCGAGCCGGCCGAGCTTGATGAGGAGGACAAGAAGGACATAGACGAGGGGAGACTGGAATACCTACAACTGGACCCATACTGGCTATTCAGCCCAGAGGGCGAGCAGACGCTCAGGCAGCTATTCGGCATATACGTCCTAGCCCACTACAGGAACGAGCCAGACGACCTAGGCATGCTAGCAGACGCGCCACACCACAGCATAAGGGCAGTCAGGACAATGACGAAGGGAAAGATAGTGTCGGCCGCACAAGTAGCACTCGAGGGAGGACTAGACGAGGAGCTTATAGACAGGCTACTGAGGGGGGAGAAAATAGCGGGGAACATAATACCAGACAGGATGCTCAAGCACTCTAGGATAAAAGAGTATGGCAGGATGATAGGGTGGAGGATAGTCAGGATAGCCACGCACCCCGAGGTCCAGGGGCGCGGGGCCGGGTCAAGGCTACTACAAGAACTATACAAGGAGAGCATAGAGAAGGGGCACGACTGGCTAGGCTCAGGCTTTGGCGTGAACGAGCAACTACTAAGATTCTGGCTCAAGAACGGGTTCGTATCACTACACCTCAGCCCCGACAGGAACCCGGTCAGCGGGGAGTACACAACCCTAGTCATGAAGCCAATAAAGCCAAGGGCTAAGAAGGCCATAGACATATCGAGTAGAGAATTCAAGAAGCGGCTACTACACAGCCTCTACGACACGTACAGCGACCTAGAGACCGAGATAGCAATGATGATCCTGGACCAGGAACCGCCGGGCATAGAGCCAGGCTACAAGCCGATGCTCACAAGGATACAGCTGGACAGGCTATGGGTATACAATTGGGGCCCCATGACGTACGAGGCGGCAACCGATATAATAAACGAGTTAGCAAGGGCCTACTGGATCCAGGAGCCGGGAGAAAGGCCTCCACTAACTAGCATGGAAAGATGGATCATAACAGCAAAGGTCCTCCAGGGCAAGACATGGGATGAAGTAGCCGAAGAGCTGGGAGTAAGAACCTACAAGGTCATGGTAGGCCTAAAAGAGGCTATAAGGAAAATGGCGTCCCACTACTACGGGATGAGCCAGGAAGACCCTGTTGGGGTAGAACTAGACGAGCTGCCAGGAGAGGGGTGATGAAGACCTTTGGGGCCGACCCGAGGGGGGTGAGGACCCCACCCTAGCCTGACCCCCAGGGATCCCCACTACCCATAAAATCCTGGCACCCAGGCATACCAACCCTTGGGGAGGGTGCAGGCGATGCAGAGCTCGCCAGTAGCAAAACTA
>JALUDK010000234.1 GCA_027044005.1 Acidilobaceae archaeon
TCTCCCCCCTCCACTCATCCCTCCTAAACACGGGTGGCTTCACCACCTTGATGCCTGCATCAAGGAATATCCTCGATATGACCGGGTTCCTAGTCATTATCACCTCCACCCGTGGTACGTAGGAGAGTACGTAGTAGACGCTGCCTATGCTGGTCTCCAGTGTCCTAATCGTGGCCGTGATGATCCTATCCAGTGGGAGACCCCAGTCCCTGGAGCCGAGCCGGATCATCTCAATCCTCTCCCCGGCGGTGAAGGGGTTGCGGGGCGTATAGTTCTCCGACGCCATGCCGACGAGGAGGACGGCCTCGTCGAAGCCGTTGGAGAGGCCCCACTCCACTATTGACAGGTGCCCCTTATGGAAGGGTTGGAACCTGCCGAAGATCATGAACCGCCTAGCCAAGCCCTAGAGCACCCCAAGGCCACTACACGGGGTATACTGGAATATTACTATGAGAGCCCGGCATACATGGCATGGTGCACATGGCGTGAGCGCGGGGAGGATGCTATCTAGGGAGATAGGAGAACCCGTATCATTCCCCCTAGCACTAGTGGCAATAACGCTAGCAGTAGGCGGGGAGAGGGTACTAGACCCCAGGTTCTACGAGAGCGGATACTTCGCGGGCATACTAGCAGGGTTCATACTACACGAGCTCGCCCACAGGCAGGTGGCCAGGAGGTACGGGATGCACGCCGAGTTTATAGCATACCCCCCAGGCCTCCTCATAACCCTGGCATCGGCACTACTACCCATAATAATACTAGCCCCAGGCTACGTTAGGACCTACGCATTCTACAGCTACAACCCCCGGGGCTTCCTCAACTCTGTAGCAGCAGGCCCGGCGGTCAACATAGGACTAGCGCTACTAGGGATCGCTTACCACACAACCACAGGCTCCCTATGGGCATGGCAATTCTCCTGGGTCAACGGCCTCATCGCAGTGTTCAACCTGCTACCAGTACCCCCACTCGACGGGGAGAAAATACTCAGGGCCGACACTAGACTGTGGGTAACTATGTTCATAGTAGCGGCGGCAATATACCTGGCGGTGTAAAAAAGGGGGTATTACTAAACACGTAAAAACTCGGGCATCTATGAGTAGCAATTGGTGGAGGTGGACGCAGGTGGTCCGAGAGATCGATGAGGAGATTATGGAGGAGAGGGAGCTACAGAAGCAGGAGCTAGAGGACCCAAAGAAGAGGTGGGTCCTCAAGATGGTCAAGAGTGCTAAGAGGTACCACAAGCTGTGCCCATACTATGATAAGAAGACGGGGATGTGCCTCCTCATGATAACAGTTGAGGGAGTGCAGGGCAAGTGCGACAGGGACGGAAGGTATGACGGGTGCCCGGTATTCAACAAGTTCCTAGAGAAGGTCTATGACAGTTATAAGAGCAGGAGAAAGGTCCTCCCGAACGACTTCCAGGATGTGGTAAACCAGGCCTACATAATATAGGCTAGAACTGGTCGTCGTAGAAGTCATCATAATCCTCATAACCCATCTCGGCCCCATCATACTCATACTCAAGGCTCGACAGGTAGAAGTATCCATTCCTATCCACATACACCATATTATCCTTCATAAGGTCGTTGAGCGCATACCTGATCTTGTCCTCGCTCGCGAGGCCAGAGAGATGGCTGTGTATGTCCCGGATCGTCATCTTCTCATACTCCTTAAGCAGATTCAGGATAATCTCCTTTAGCTCATCCTCATTGGGGGCGGTATAGACAACAACATCGACATCCTCATATATAACGGATAGATTCCTAGTTATGGAGTCCCTATCAACACCCCTACCAGAGGCCACCCTCTACACCCCCTACAGGGTGAGAGGGGCCGCGTTGGAGCCTATATAGTTTTAATAGACGGAAATAAGTATAATATATACACTCCCCTGCACGCCACGCATAAGCGCCCACACAACTAATATAAACTTGAACTAGAATAAAATATAGTATATACCGGGTGGTGGATATGAGCGGGAACATGGGGCCCGGGATAGAGATAGACCTATCACACATCCCACTCAAGCCAGTAGGAGCCAAGGAGGTTAGGGAACTAGAGATAACACTCATAATAGCTACAATATTCAGGCCAGACGTGATCAACGAGATCATGGACCCCAAGGAATTCACTACCTGGCTAGACAGCCTGGCAGTCGCCGCCGGCGCCCTGGCCAGGGAGAAGGCTGGCTACACCATATCCCGGATCGCCGAGGAGCTGGGCAGGACCGAGGCGACGATAAGGAACCACCTACAGGGCAAGACCAAGGCCGGGAAGCTGGTCAGAGAGACCTACGACATGCTTAAGGCCGGGAAGCTCAAGCTAGCCCTACCCATCCCGGTAGGGGATGAGATCAACAAGCTGAGGGAGAGGGTTGCAAGGCTAGAGCAGGTGATAAAGGAGGCCAGAGAGGAGCTATTAAGGATAGCAGAGAAGCTGAGCCTAGAGGGTGGAAGCCAGGGTGGCCAGGCAGAAGGCTAAGATACCATTCCCCCGAATATTCATGCTACACTACAAGCCATCATCACAGTGCCAGTACTTCGAGGTGGAGGAGCACGAGGGCTACTACGTGGCTAGGTGCAAAGTCCTAGGAAGATACCTAGTAAGGGGGTCCGTGTACAAGTGTGAGAAGTACTGGGAGGACTGCCCCTTCAGGAAGATAGCGCTGAGGATGGAAGAGGAGAGAGGCTAGGGCCTAACCCTCCTAACCGAGACTCCGAGACCCCTAGCCTTCTCGGCGGCGTCCTCGCTAAGCCTGGGCCCACCGCCGTAGAGGGCCAGGACAGGCCTCAGGCCACGGCTAGAGGCGTAGGAGGCCAGCTCCTCCACAACACTAGCAGGCACTGGACCGCTCCTAGAGTACACCTTAACCGCCAGAGCCTCTCCCCTCCGCCTGGCAACGAAATCGGCAGCGCCGCCCTCAAGCACCTCTACCTTATACCCAGCGGTCCTATACCTGGCTGCAACGCTACCGACGACCCCATACCTCCTCCTGATAGCCTTAGCCTCGAACGCCTCCCTCGCAGTGGTCATACCCATCCCCCGTTAGGCCCCGTTGGGTGTTATGACCTATAAATTGATGCTAGGCCCTAGCCGGGCACTACTATGGTGCCGGAGGTTCCAGCTATAACCTCCAATGCCCTATCCAGGCTACCTATATGAGCAGTCCCCCCAGTAGCCTCGACGAACTCTATAGCGGCCTCCACCTTC
>JALUDK010000235.1 GCA_027044005.1 Acidilobaceae archaeon
GTATACTCGGGGAAGAGGGCCAGCCTGAGCGTGTAGCCCTGATCCATCTCAGCCAGCAGCCTGAACGCCTCCACAGCGGCGGCGACTCCACTAGCATTATCATTGGCTCCAGGCGTCGGGTGGCAGTAATGGGCCGCTATCAGGGGGCCAACGTTATCCCTGTCGCCAATCCATGCAACAAGCACGGGGAACCGGGGGTCCTCCCGAGTGTCGGCATCTATATACAGTTCAACAGTAGAGCCGCTCCTACCCTCTATGAGGCCTCGGGGCACAGAGGCTGCTGGGAGCCTGTGATCCTCCCCGGGCTGTAGGAAGAGGCCTATGTAGGGTCCTGCACCCGGGGGTAGGTCCTCGCGGTAGAATAGTATAGCCTCTGCTCCAGCATCCTCAGCCAGCCTGTAGGCTACCCTGTAGTGTCCTCCCACCGCTAGGACCTCGCCCTCCGAGCCCTGGTACTCCTCAGGGTCCAGTGGGTCATGTATGAAGCGTAGTCTGCCCTTGATCCATCCATCAGTAGGGGGTGTATGGGGTGAGGCGAGGACTGGGTGGCTTCTTGATGTGGTCTCCCTTCCGTCTACCCTCACCACTGCCTCAGAGAGGTCCCACCCTACCGGGGCTGGCATCCAGCCTGGCACACCCTTACTACTATAGTATATGAGTTCGACGTCGACGTTGTCAGGCATCGATTCTAGCAGGAGGGCCTCTAGGTCCTCTCCAGCCTCTACGAGGCCACGGCTACCCTGGATCCTGTTATAGAGGGTGAGCCTCTTGACAAGGCCGTAAACCCCTAGCCTGCTGATGCGCCGCCTAAACTCGTTGACCAAGCCCACAGCCTGCCTCCTAGCGGTAGACTGGGTGTTAAGGGTAAATAGGTAGAGCCCCCCCTTAGCCTCCCCTCTCAAGGTTCTCCCTGAGGAGGCTCGTCAGGTTAGCCCTACTCTCCATATCTAGGAGGAACGCCTTAGTATCGTCTACAAGCCTCCTGGCCACGTCAGCCTTATGCCTAACCCCCGGAGCCAGGGCCTCGGGATAATCCAATCCCCTTAACTCCAGGTATATGGCCTCCATGGCCTCAGCCATACTCCACGCCTCCCTATACATGCCCCTCCTAATCAGCTCCAGGGCCAGCCTCCTCAGCTCCCCCACAAGGTCGCCCAGGCCCTGCAGGTATGGCACTGGGGGCACGCCAAGCTCCTCAGGAGACCTAAGCCCCCTACCCTCAAGCAGGTCCAAGAGTAGCCTGGCCTCAACGTACTCCGAGACCGCGTTATAGACGAGGCCACTATAGTATAGGTCAGGGTACGGCTCAAGAGTGGATAACAGCTCCCGGGCCAGCCTCTCAGCCTCGCCGAGAAACCTCCTGGCGGCATCCATATCACCCTTATGCACGCTAGTAACACTCCACCCACTCTGCCTTACAATCTCCCTGCTAAGCCTGATCGCCTTCTCCCTAACCTGGTCCCTCTCCTCCAGGTACCTGTTAATAGACTCGACTATACTCCTCAGCACAGCCTTATCAAAGCTCAGCTGCACCACGGATCCACCCATGTAGCAAGCCATAGTAGAGGGCTATAATAGTAGACCATCCCCCGGATGAGTGGATCGTATCCCTCAGGGTGGGATGCAGTGGAGGCCAGGCTACTACCAAAGGGCTTCTACGAGAGGCCAGCAGACGTGGTTGCAGTAGAGATGCTGGGCAAGGTCCTAAAGGCCCACGGCAGGAGTGGGATTAGACTGTGTAGGATAAGCGAGGTTGAGGCGTACTTCGGCCCCTGCGACCCTGCTAGCAGGGCTAGGAGGGGGCGTAGAGGCAGGATAGCCAGGGCCCTACACGGGCCCCCAGGCCTGAGCCTTGTCTATGGCATGCATAGGCAGTGGCTGCTCAATATTGTAGCCCACCCCAGATGGATGGCTGGGGCGGTACTCATAAGGTCCTGCATACCACTCGAGCCCGGAGAAGGGGATCCCCGGGGGCCGGGTAGGCTGACCAGGTTTATGGGTATAGATAGGGGCATGGACGGGTTGCCAGTCTATGACCCTGGATCCCCGCTCCAGGTCCTCGACGACGGGTATACGCCTTCTAGGGTGCTCAGGGGGCATAGGATAGGAGTTAGGGAGGACCTAGAGCTACCCCTACGATTCTATATACGCTAGCAGGCTAGCTAGGGTAGCTTTATGTCCTCGACGGGATGGTATAGTTGCTTGGGTGCCGCGTGTGGAGGTTAGAGTATCAGCTCCTAGCCATGTTCATGTAGGCAACTTTGACATACACGGCGGCCTAGGCCGGCTATATGGTACTATAGGGTTCACCCTGGAGGAGCCCAGGAGCATAGTAAGGGTTAGGAGCGGCGAGGGGCGGATCGAGGCCCCTAGCGGCTACTATGAAGGGTGGGCTAGGAGGGCGGTAGAGGTCCTAGAGGGGCTGGGGTGCAGGGTCGACGTGGTCGTTGAGGAGGTGATACCCAGGAATGTCGGGCTTGGGGCTACAACCCCGCTAGTACTCTCAATACTAGCAGGCGGGGTTAGGGTTTGCGGCTTGAAGGCCAGCCTAGAGGAGCTGGCTGTAGCCTCAGGCAGGAGCCTCGTCTCGGGGCTAGGCTTCCATTCATTCACCCACGGCGGGTTCATTGTGGACGGCGGATTCGTCCCGGGCAGGAGGAGGGTGCCTCCACTCGTATTCAGGGCCGAGGTGCCCGGGAGCTACACGATGCTGGTTGCACTACCGGAGGGGCCTGTGGAGGGGATCCTCAGGCTGAAGGAGAGGGAGGATGAGATCCTAGCCAGGATGCCCCAGATGCCTGAGGAGCTGGCGTTAAGGGCGTCTAGGATAGCGCTTATGGGGATCATAGCAAACGTTGCAGATGGTGACTGGGAGGCGGCTGGCAGGTGGATCACAAGGTTCAACAGGCTCCTGGGCGACTACTGGGCTGAGAGGCAGGGCGGCGTGTATTGCTGCAGGGAGGCTGAGACGATTATAGAGGAGATGCTGTCGAGCGGCGCATTGTTGGCTGGCCAGTCAAGCTGGGGCCCCACAGTCTACGGCCTCTACAGGGAGGATGATGTGGAAGACGCGATCCAGAGGGTGGAGAGGGTTGTCGATAGTGTGGATGGCGGCAGGGTGTGGACGAGTAAGGTGGACAACCTGGGAGCAGTCATAGAGGTGGTGGACGATGGTTAGGGTCG
>JALUDK010000236.1:0-1990 GCA_027044005.1 Acidilobaceae archaeon
GCCTGGTATCGGGGCCGGGTCCTCCTCCTCTCAAGGGCCTCCCGGTGTATCTCCTCCTCCAGAGGCCCCCGGGGCACCACCTGGGCGCTTACTTGCCTGGGCTTGAGCCTCTCGTCGACGGCGACGAGGGTCATGTGGGAGAGGGTGGTTAGGCGGGCCTCTCCCCCTCCGGGGGGGAGGGCCTCGACCATCACGGTGACCTCTATGCTGCTCCTCCCCACGAGGCTTGCCCAGCTGGTGACCCGGGCGTTCCACCCTGCGGGTAGGGGGCTTAGGAAGAACACGTTGTCCATCCCCGCGAGCAGGGTGGGTCCCTGGGCGAGTCTCATGCTCGTAACGGTCGCGGCGTCCACCATCCACCCCAGCACTACGCCACCGTGTGCTATCCCCAGGGGGTTGGTGTGAGCGTTACTAACATGGTGGAAGGACTCGTGCAGGGTATCGGATATGCTGACTACCCTAATGTTGCCAGGAGCCACGAATATCACCGAAGGTATATGAATAGGGTTGTATGCTTACCGAGTCCCCAGTTACGGACATAAGTAATATGGGGTCAAAAAGGGTTCTCGTTGTTGTTTGGGAAAGAAGCCCAGTGTACTGGTTAACTAACTGGTTTCTGTCGAGCTAAACTATTACGAAATGTATAATGTATCTTGTGTAAGGGGGGTATTCTCGTTCTTAGCCCTCTAGGGTTTTTAACATATCTTTCCATGATATGGTGAATGGGGGATGGCTCACATCACCATGGGACTCGGATAATCTTCTTAGCATGTCATCCTCGGTGAGCAATGGTAGGTTTAAGTGGGCGGCAGTCGCGTATATCATGCGGTCGAAGTAATCACTCACGCTCGCTTTGATTAGGAGTTTGTCAGCTAGGCGCTCTACCTCTGGGCTTGTTATCGGGGTTTGTATAAGGCTTTCTTTATACGCTTCGAGAACCTCCAGTCCAAGCGCGTATCGCTCCAGCCTGGTCTTTAGACTTGCCCCTTTCCCTGTTTTCGCGTAGTGAAGGACTATCCACTTTGCCTCAACGAGTGACAGGGGGTTGTAGAAGAGGAGTGTCCTTTGGATGAGGTTCTTGAAAACAGTTGGAAAACGGGGGAGCCTGACACTGACTCCCATGAGGGGGAGTAGGTAGGTTGTGTCCAAAAGCAGCTTATCGGGGAGTGCTTGGAGTCCATCTCCTCTGCTCTTTCTCACTAGCCCTCTCCGCCTCCTCAGGTGTTAGGGTTATCCAGGTGTCTTCTAGAAGCTCCTCCAGGGTGGGGAGGGGCTCTATGACCAGCCTGCCATCCTCGACACGCGCTCGAGCGAGGGTGTTAGGCCTTATCCCGGTTTCCTGGCGTAGCTTCTTGCTGGTGTATATCTCGCCCTTTTTCCCCACCTTAACGATAAAACTTCTGCCCATATCAATTCCTCCGACATAATGATTATTTCCTCCAATTTACTCAAATTCGGAAGATTTAATAGTTTCTCCCAGCACACGGGCCTGCATTCTTACCTTTCTAGAATAGTCCTGAAAAAGTCTCCAGTAGACGAATATAATGACCAAACCTGTTCCAAGCATAGGCTATGGGAAAACTCGGTGGATTGCCAGTTTTTTATAATTACAAGGGAAGTTCAAGCGGATAGTACCTCTTGTAGAGAAACAACTCGCTCCAGGAGCCTCCGGGCCCCGGTGAGGCTGTGGGGGGGTTCCTCGGTGGCCATTATCGCTATCCTCTGGCAATCGCCGGGGCAGGGGAGTTTCGCTATTTCCTCGAGGCTCCTCCTCTGGACCTCGTGGACGCCGAGGAGCCTGGCTTTGTCAGGGGGGAGGACCTTGTTGGCTGCGATGAGCCTCACTGTCGCGCCCAGCCTGCGCAGCTGCTCGAGTGTCTTGCGGGCCTCAAAGACGGGGAGGGGCTCGGGGGTGGCGACTATCACGTAGCTGGTATCCATGGGGCTGGAGAGGAGCTCCCTAAGCGTCCCATACCGCTGCCCCAGCTCC
>JALUDK010000236.1:2000-3179 GCA_027044005.1 Acidilobaceae archaeon
AGCTTGTCCAGGACGGGATCCCTCAGCTCGGGCCTCTCGCCCAGGGCCTTGCTTATAACGTAGCGTGCCCCCACTATCCTCTCCCGGAGCTCCGAGAGACGCTCGAGCCAGAACACGTAGTTGCCCGGCAGCCCCAGTATGCGGAGGGTTATCCCCGTGGGGGGCGTGTCCACCACGATGTAGTCGTACTCCCTCTTGGAGTAGAGGCCCTCTAGGTACCTGAGGTATATCTCCTCCTCGAACCCCGGGCTGTTGCGCACCACTTCCGCGTACTTCTCCAGGTTGAGGGCCTTGAGCCCCGGCATTATCTGCTGGAGGAGCATCACGTACTCCTGGGTGAACCGCTCCGCCTCCCGCTCCAGGTCAAACTGGAGGGCCCACAGGCTCCCATCCACACGGTAGGCCCGGTTGATCTCACCCAGGCCCAGGTACTCCTGAAGGTGCTTGGCCTGGTCCAGGCTAACAACCATGACCCTCCAGCCCCTCCGGGCAAGTGCATCCGCCACGAGTATGCTCACCGTGGTCTTACCCACACCCCCTTTGCCCGAGGTTATCACCAGGTGCGGGCTCCCTTTCTTTTCTGGGGGTGGGAACAGGTTCTCCAACACGAGCACCACCCTCCCAAGCATTAGCCAGCTAAAGCCCCTAGGCAGACAGAGTGCCCGGCCTCCAACGCCGCCCAGGACCTGGGCATCACATCACATTATACATTATATACAAGTTGGCGAGGCGAGTGTTAAGCCTTGCCACCCCAATATGAACCACAGGCTCAGGAAAGATGCACAAGCAAGGGACCATAGAAGAGAAGGGCGCTTACTGAAGACCCCCCAACGCACTTGTGGCGTGAGATAACGGGAAAAGAGGGGGAAAGAAGGGGGGCTCAACCCCCTCTGCCACGCGTGAGTAGGAATGCTGCTCCCGCCACGATTACGAGAGCCGCAGCTGTGGCCACCGCTAGGGAGCCTCTGCCCCCACGCTCGGGCGATGAGGTTGTGGAGGGCGGCTGTCCTTCCCCTTCGGAGGCTGTGCCCGTGTGCGGAGCTGGGCTGGAGCCGGGTTTGCTAGTGCTTGTTTCAGTGGGTGTCGCAGGGGTTGGCGTTACGGTCGAGGATGGCGGGCTTGTCTGGGTGGCCTCTGGGGGCGTGGCTGGGGAGACGCTTGTCGGGCTGGGGGTTATAG
>JALUDK010000237.1 GCA_027044005.1 Acidilobaceae archaeon
TGCCGAGTGGGCCGGGGAGGGCCTAGTAGTTGTTAGGAGGAATAGCAACCTGGACTCGGACATATGGCTCTTCAACCCCTCCACGGGGGAGGGAGTCAACCTTACGGGACACCAGGGGGAGGCGCTCAACGTTAGCCCCGCATATATGGGCAACGGTAGGCTGGCATTCGCCACCAGTATAGGCAGGGAGTTCCTCAGCCTCGCGGTCTACGACCTGGAGGCTAGGACATGGAGGATCGTGGCCGAGCACGGCTGGGACGTGGAGCTGGTCGAGACGGGTGACAGGGTCTACTATACGGTCAACGAGGACGGCGAGAGCATCGTGTACACGTGGGCGCCAGGAGAGGGGGCCAGGCCCTACTGGAGGGCCCCCGGCACGGTGACATGGCTCGACTGGGGGGATGGCCTGCTGGCGAGTGTATCCTCACCCGTAGTCGGGAACGAGGTGTTCAGGCTCAGGAGGATGCTGGGTGAGAGGATAACGCGGAGCCCCAAGGCGGGGATAAGGGAAGAGGGCCTAGCATACCCCGACAAGTTCGAATACGAGAGCTTCGACGGGCTCAAGGTAAGGGGGCTCCTCTACACGCCCAGCAGGCCCGCCTCCACGCCCCCGCCAGCGGTGGTATGGCTCCACGGGGGCCCGGAGAGCCAGGAGCGGGTCAGGTTCAACCAGTTCCACCAGCTATTCCAGAGCCTGGGGGTAGCTGTCGTAGCGCCCAACTTCAGGGGTAGCCTGGGCTACGGGAAGAGGTTCGTGCACCTAGACGATGTAGATAAGAGGGAGGGTGCAGTCCACGACGTCTACCACGCAGTCGAGGCCCTAGCGGGCAGGGGCCTAATCGACAGGCGGAGGCTATGCGTAATGGGTGGAAGCTACGGCGGCTACCTCACCCTCATGAGCATGGCCCTGTACCCGGAGCTATGGAGGTGCGGCGTGGAGATCGTGGGGATAGTGAACCTAGTCACCTTCATAAGGAACACGAGCCCCTACAGGAGGAAGTATAGGATGGCGGAGTACGGGGACCCTGACAGGGACGGGGAGGTAATGCTGAAGCTATCCCCGATAAGCCACATCCACAAGATCAAGGCCCCCCTAATGATCGTGCACGGAGCAAGGGATCCTAGGGTCCCGGTGAGCGAGGCAGAGCAGCTGGTAGAGGCACTGAAGGGTAGGGGGGTGGAGGTTGAGTATATAAGGCTCGAGGATGAGGGACATGGTATAGCTAAGATCGAGAACCGTGTGAGGGTTTACACGAGGGCGGCACTCTTCGTACTCCAGCACCTAGGGGTGGAGTATGGTGGCGAGGAGCCCAGCAGTGGTAGCAATACTCTACACAGTCCCCATAATAGTGGGGATAATAGCAGAGTTTAACATAAGGTACCTGATCGAGAGGTGGCCCCTCCTCCCCGGGAGCCTGATAGCAGTAACGGCGATAGCAGCGCTGGCCTCCCTAGCCTCGGGAGCCCTGATACTATACATGCCAGGCCCAGCACTCCTCAAGGCAAGCCTAGCACAAGGCCCAGCCATATGGGGATTCTACCTAACGACAATCCTATACTACGCCGTCGGGGAGGCGCTAATCCCCAAGGCCATGCCCCCGGGCCTAGGCCTCCTCCCCGGCATGGCAGGCCTACTAGTAGCGGGCCCCCTGGCATCCTCCAGGCACGGGGCTGCGTACGGTGTGGGCATATCGGCGGCGGGGGGTATAGGGGTAGCCGCAGTCTCCATGTTCATCGGCCTCCACCTGATCAGGCTGGAGGAGGAGTGGGACAGGCTGGCTGGTACAGGGATCATACTAGTATCAACCTCAGCGGTGATAGCGGGATTAACCCTCTACACTATACTAGCCCGTGAGGTGGAGGCTGGTGGGAGCTGAGGCTCCGGGTAGCCACTAGGGTATTCATACTACTCGCCCTCGTCTCCATGTTCGCTGACATGGCGTACGAGGGCGCTAGGAGCATAGTAGGACCATACCTCAGGCACCTAGACGCAATGCTAGTAATCGCCGCGGCGGTGTCTGTCGGGGACCTAGTATCCTACACGGCCAGGCTACTCGGGGGCCTTGTGGTTCATGCAATATCAACAAGCAGGGCATACTGGGGAATGGTTATACTGGGCTATGTGATCAACCTGGCAGCGGTGCCCCTCCTAGCCCTAGCAGGAAGCTGGGAGGCAGCATTCGCCCTAGTAATTGTTGAGAGGATGGGAAAGGGGCTGAGGGCCCCGGCTAGGGATACGATACTCGCAGAGGTATCCCAGGGTATAGGCAGGGGCCTCGCCTTCTCCCTACACGAGGTCTTAGACCAGGCGGGTGCGGTGGCCGGCCCACTGATAGTGGGCCTAGTAGCCTCCAGGGAGGGATACGGCTTCAGGGAGGCCTTCCTAGCCCTCGCAGCCCCGGCGCTGGTTGCGGTAACCCTACTCTTGGCGGCCTACAGCCTGTACCCGCAGGTCGAGTCGGCCAAGAGGGGGCCAGGGGGCGGTGGGCGCCTGCCCCGGGGCTTCGCGTTGATAGCGGTGTCGGGCTTCCTAGCCATGGCAGGGTTTGTGCACTGGGTGCAGGCATCGTATAGGCTGGCCCACCTAGGCCTGGGTGGGGTTGCATACCTCTACTCGCTGGCTATGCTTGTAGACGCCCTATCCGCCCTGGCCCTGGGTGTGCTCTACGACAGGGTCGGCCCGTCCACTGTAGCCCTTGTACCCGTCGCCGCCGGCTTGGCTACAGCCCTACTATGGTATGGAAGCCCCCTAGCGTTTGCATTGGCCTGGGGGGTTGCAATGGGGGGATTCGAGTCCGTGTACAGGTCGCTGGTCGCGGATAGCCTGGATCCCGGGTCCCGCGGCCTGGGCTTCGGCGTCGCATACTTCTCCATGGGTGTGGGGTGGTCGGTGGGTAACCTGCTCATCTCGGCCATAGACAGTGCAGTCCTCCCCATGGTGGCTCTTCTCGAGGCTGGAGCCCTAGCCCTGATCCTGGCCTACTCTAGGGGCCGCCCCTAGCCTCATCCAGGAAGTCTGGGCAAAGGCCCAGGTCAGGGTTGTAGAGTACCACCTCTCCCCTACGGGTCATGTAGATACCGATCGCCCTAACCTCCACCCCACTCCTCACCGCCCTGGCGAGCTCCTCGTAGAGCCTAGGATCCCCCTGCCTGTATGGCTTGAAGCACCTAGCCCC
>JALUDK010000238.1 GCA_027044005.1 Acidilobaceae archaeon
CCAACCCGCAGGGTAGGACCTACGATCCCGACTACAGTGTGGAGGATGTGATGGATGAGTGGAGGGTCTTCATGGAGAACTGGATCATGTCAGAGGTCCTACCCGGGGCCCCCAAGGTCCTAGGAGGCGTGATCCTACTCCTAGACGGCCCGCTGACCCCAGCCCCGGGTAGGCGGGGAGGAGACGATAGCCTATGGGAGGACCTACTCCTGGGGAGGGCCCGGGCAGTGGGCATGCTGGAGGACCTAGGGGTGCCCGTGGTCGGGGTGGTGAAGAGGAGCGAGAGGAGCAGGATACTCCCATCCACCCCGGGCCTCAGCGAGGCCATAAAGGAGTGTACAGGCCACCCGGCTGGGGGAGACAGGGCCCTCATCCACCTACTCCTCGAGAGTGGGTGCGTGGAGCGTAGCCCGGGAAGGATCCTGGCTACGCCAAGGATCAGGGTTGAACCCAGGATCCCGGGGGCCCTGTCAAAGATCGTGGAGTATATTGTAATACCCCCGGGCAGGTGGCAGATGAAGGCCTCCCAGTCGAGGGTCTATAGGCTGGAGTATACGCCTAGGACCTTGGAGCTCCTGGAGGAGCTGGGGCTGGAGCCCCACCAGGTCCTGGGCCTAGACACCGTGGCCCGGGGGAGCCTGGAGCCGGTGACCATAAAGGCTAGCGATAGGAGGGCTAGAATGATCTCTAAGGCATTGAGGGGGCTTATAGTGCATGGGCTGCGCCGCGGCGGGATTCCCCTCTCGTATGGTAGTGAGGTGGGTGTTAGGGGTTGAGGAAGCTAAGGGACTATGTTGGGGAGATGCTGGAGGCCGCCTACCGGGAGGCTGGGAAGCATGGCAGGATAGTGGGCAGGGTTTCCAGGTATAGTGAGGTTAAGACGGAGCCTGGGGGGAGGGTTAGGGTTGAGGTGGATCCCGAGGTATACTACTCCAGTGAGGGGCCATACAGGAGGCTGGGCGACTACCTAGTCATAGTTGACCCCAAGAGCCTCAAGGGGATCCTGGCAAGGGTTACCAGCGTGTCGAGGATGGATGAGGTGGCAGGCCTGGGCCTGGAGCCGCCTCTAAGCCCCTACACAGGAGAGCCGGACCCGTCCAGCCTGCTGACGACAACATACATAGAGGTGGAGCCTCTGCTGGAGGCTCCACTGGAGGATGGGGGACCACCCACTCCTGTGGTCTCGGTGATCGAGCCCCAGAGCCCCGTCATAGACCCGGGGGAGTCCCTGCTGGAGAGGCTGCTGAGCCTGCCTGGCAGTGGGGTGGCCCTCGGCGCACTGGCAACCCCCGGGGGCCTGGTTAAGTATGGCAGGATACCGGTCAGGCTCCCTGTCAAGGCGTTCCTACAGCATGTGCTCATTATAGGCACTACTGGTAGTGGGAAGACTACGCTCATGAAGAATATGGCCGCCTCTATGGGGTCGCTCAATAGGCCTCCCCTGCTAGTAGTCATAGACCTTAACCAGGACTTCATACAGCTCCCTGTTGAGGGGGAGCCACTGGAGGGTGATCCTGTCTACACCGGTGTATACCGGGGGGTTAAACCGCCATCCAAGGTCCTAGCCGTAACCCCAGTAACCATGGACATGCTTAAGCGGGTTGTGGAGGAGGCTGGAACGGTAGACCTTGGGGGGCTTACGCTAGCCCTGGCTGAGAGGCACTATAAGGATAGCCTGGAGCCCATAGCCGGGCCTCCAGGCGGCTGGAGGATAGTGTATAGGGAGGGTGCATCCATAGCCGTCGGCGGCAGGGTAGTATTTATGCCATACGCCATAAACACTATGAAGCTGGCCACCGACAGCCTCCTATCACTACTCCCAGGCCTGACCAGCCTCTCCCGGGAGACCCTGAGGAGGATCAGGGAGAGGTTCCGCAGGATACACGGCGTCTACCCACCTCTGCAGGCCCTGTATGCAGCTATGATCCAGTATTCGGATAAGACCGGGAGCATGGGGACGGATGAGGTAGTAGACCTACTCCTATCCTACATACTATCGGAGACATACAGCGAGGCGGAGGTGACCACATTCAGCATAGAAGGCCTGGGAATGTCCCTACTAGATGCTAGCAGCGAGGTCCTAGGGATATTTAGAAGCGTCCGCCCCCACGGGGGGAGCGTTGAGGCCATCCACCGGAGGATTGGAGCCCTGCTAGACTCCGGGATAGCGGATATACTAGTATCAATACCCCCCAGGGGAGGGGGCACAGGGGCCCTGAAGCCCCTGCCCGAGCCCCAGTGGGAGGCTATAGCAGGGATGGCGGTGGTCGAGGGTGCTCCCGTGGTCGTGGATCTAGGCTGGTCGGCAACCCGCGGCCTGGGCGGCGTGGAGGGGTCTAGGACGGCGGCGTACAGGATTCTTGAGGGCCTTATAGCGTGGAGGCAGAGGTTATGGGCATCCCGCGGCGTATTGGATGCGCCCCCGGTCATAGTATTCATTGATGAGGCGCACCAGTTCTTCCCCCAGGAGCGGGGGCCGCGGGAGGAGCAGGAGGCCAGCAGGCACATAGCATCTATGATAGCCAGGATAGCCAGGCTGGGTAGGGCTAGGGGCCTCGGCCTAGTTTTCAGCACGCACAGTCCCAGGGACCTGCACGACATAATACTACAGCTGGCCAACACCAGGATAGTATTGAGGACTGAGAAGGGGCATGCAGAGAGGCTGGACCTGCCACCGGATATAGCCCCACTGGTACCCAGGTTCCCCGACAGGGTTATGGTTGTGGCGAGCCACGTCTACAGGGAGGGATATGTAATAGCCCAGACAAGCCCCCCGCTGACTGCGCACTACGACATATCAGCCCGGCTCTAATACCAAACCTTATATCCCCCCGGAGCGACAATGATATGCGATAACACAACCCTACCCTTAGGGGTGGCATGCCGCCTTGCCCAGATCCATAGCTGAATCCCTCAGGAAGGACCTCAAGCTGAGGGTAATAGATGACCCGGCAATAGTCAGGCTATACAGCAGGGAGCCCAGTGGGCTGGAGGGCAGGGGCCAGGCAGTAGTGTTCCCCGAGTCCGTGGAGGACCTGTCACGCATAGCGTCATACGCCTACAAGAACGACATCATCCTCTACCCCCAGGGGTCCAGCAGCGACCTGGTGGGCGGTGCAGTACCGGAGAGGCCGGGGCTTATAGTATCAATGGAG
>JALUDK010000239.1 GCA_027044005.1 Acidilobaceae archaeon
ATCGAGGACCAGGTCCTGCCCAAGAAGTGTGGGCACCTATCAGGCAAGATGCTAGTCACGCCAGAAGACATGGTGAAGAAGATCATAGCAGCGGTTGAGGCCAGGAGGGATGCACTGATCATAGCTAGGACCGACGCCAGGGGGGTGGAGGGGCTAGACGCTGCCGTGGAGAGGGCAAAGATGTACCTTGAGGCGGGCGCCGACATAATATTCCCAGAGGCACTAAGGAGCCTAGACGAGTTCAGGGAGTTCGCTAGGAGGGTCAACGCACCGCTTCTAGCCAACATGACCGAGTTCGGGAAGACGCCTTATATAACCGTCGACGAGTTCAGGGAGGCCGAGTACAAGATCGTGATATTCCCAGTCACAACCTTCAGGATCTCCATGGGCGCGGCCAGGAGGGCGTTGGAGGTGATCAAGAGGGAGGGCACACAGAAGGGCCTACTGGGGGAGATGATGACTAGGCAGGAGTTCTACGAGTTGATAGGCTACTATAGGTACGAGGAGAGGGACAGGGAGATAGCGGAGAAGGCGCGGAAGATAGTACGGGGAGAGCAAGAGTAGATCCGGCCAGGTCCCCCGCCCCTTTATAAGGACGGGGCGGGGGTGGTGAGGCGCGTGGCGGACCTGATCGCGTTCATAGAGGACCTCACCACCCGGGTGACGGCCCTTGCATGGGCCCTATTCCTGCTAACCTGGAGCATAGGATGGGCGATAAGGGGGAGCCCGCTACCTATAGGCAGGCTGAGGAGGGCCGGGACCAGCCTGGTCGAGGATAGCGTGTGGGCCGCCTTCTGGCTAGCCATAGGGGCCACCGTGTTCAACTTCATCACATACATAGCGACAACCATAGGGGGAGGCTAGGCCGCTATGCCAGGGGAGGCGGAGATACTGGTAGCGGCCTACAAGCTGGCCATCCTAACATTCTACATAGGAGTGCTAATCTACGCCCTACCCATACCCCTCACAGGCCTCAAAAGGTGGGCCCCCACACTCATGGCGGACTCGATACTAGCAGCAGCCCTAGTCTTCATAATATACAGCCTACTAGACCTCTCAGACTATATAGCCTCCACACTAGGAGGCTCATGGCCACTATACGACTCCTGGTACAACGACGCGATGGGGGTTATAGTATCGGTAAAGGCAGCGGTAGCGGCGCTATACTCCGTACCGGACCCCGGGGGAGTGCTAGGCGGAGCGAAGATCCTAGCAGCCCCCGTCGACAAGGCCGCCACAGCGGCGCTACTATTCCTCCTAACAGTTGGGGGCATACACCTCCTCATATACACCTACGGCCCCCTCCTGGCCACGATAGGAGTGGCACTCTACTCGGTCCCCTTCAGGATACTAAGAGGAGCCGGGGCATGGCTCATATCATTCATACTAGTATTCAACGCCGGACTCCAGGTACTACCCGTGTTCCTAGCAACAGTTGCCTCAGCCCCAGGGTCCCCAATAAACCCGCCCTCAAGCATCGAGTCGGGGGTAGTATACAGGGAGGTTAGGGTCCTAAACGTCATGGGGGACACGGTAAAAGGAGGCCTACTGGTAGTATACAACTCCACAGGGAGCAGGATAGCATCGTACCCGGTAGACGGTGAGGGCTATGCAAGATCCTCAACCGGGGACAGGCAAGTCTCCCTCCCAGAGGGAGAGGTAATGTTCGACTACATCTCAAACGCCGTCTCGTTCCCCCTAGAGCCAGACCTCGTAGACACCTCAAGCCAGGGAGGAGAGATACTGGTATGGTCACCACACATATTCTGGAGCCCAGGCACGCTACAATACGCCTATACCATAGGAGAGATAACAGGGTACACACTCAACGAGACACACAGCACCTACCAGATAGAGCTATACCCAGGAGAATACGTGGAGGTAAGGTATCCACAGGACTGCCCAGTCCAGGTAGAGTACCAGGGCCTAGAGGCTATAGAAGGGGAGACCAGCTGGGAGGGGATCCAGGTCGAGAAGCTCAGGCTAAAAGCGCATCAACACGGCGTCTACAATATAACACTAGGAGCCGCCCCATGCAACGTGACGCCCAGCCTTGAGGCGGAGGACTACCTATCCGGCCCCGGCGGGGACTTCATAGACTACAATATACTAGCAGCGTTCATCCTCTACTACTTCACCGTCCCCATGATCTACATCTTCACACTATTCATAGCAACAACCGGCCTGGCGAGGCTGCTAGGAGGGAGGGAGAGGATACCAGTCAGGATAGTCTAGGGGGTGCCAGAGGGTGGAGCTCGTAGACGTGGCCATACTGGCAATGGCAATAGCATCAGCAGCGCTACTACTCTACAACATGAGGGTGGCGGGCGATGTAAGGCTACCAGTGAGGCTAGACCCGGGCAAGGGGGAGCTGAGGGCAGTCATAGACGGGAGAACCCACAGGGGCATAGTATACAGGGGCGAGGGCCTACCACGGGGCGAGGGAAACGTATCCCAGAGGCTTGTAACCCTAGCAGCATCCAGCAGGGTTAACGTAACATTCATATCCAACATGGTCAAGGCAGGCAGGAGCAGGCTACTCAAGTACATAGAGGAGGAGATAAGGAAGACCGAGCTGGCCTACGCAGCCACAAAGCACGTCAAGTACCATGAGAGGCTCAACTACCTAAACAACCTCTACCGCTCCGTGGCGAGGCTACACACCCCATACACCGGCGGCCTCTCACTCATAATATGGATCCCCGAGGGCGAGGAGGAGGCGGAGAAGGCGGCGGAGGCCTTCAAGAGCCTAGTGGAGGCAGAGCTGGGAATAACACTCAAGAAAGCCCAGCCTAGGATAGAGGAGGCCCTAACAGTGGCCGGGGGGAGCATGTCTATAATACTAGGAGGCGAGGAGGCCCCCCTACCAGTACAGCAGCCCTGGGACAAGAGCGGCGTCACCATCGGAACCCTAGACGACGAGGCCCAGGCACCAGTAGTCCTCTCATGGCCCAGCGACTTCGAGGCCCACATGGCCGTCTTCGGGCCCACCGGCAGGGGGAAAACGGTTCTACTAGCCGGGATAGCATCACAACTAGGAGTCAGGTCAGAGAACAGCCTAGACCCCTACATGGTCGCAGTGGTCGACCCAAAAGGGGACCTGGCAGAGATGCTAGCAGGAGTAGCGAGCAGAGTAGCAAGGCCAT
>JALUDK010000240.1 GCA_027044005.1 Acidilobaceae archaeon
ACTAGGGTTATTTAAAATTAATTAATACTAAAAACTATAAATAATTTATAAATAAAAAACACTATTATCAGGGACTCCGGCCCCCAGCCAAGCGGCGGAGCATCTCCCTGAGCCCACCAGCCTCCAAGATAGACCTAACATAGCCCGGCACGCCGCCAACCCGTATAGCCCCCCTACCAACCTCGATCACGCCCCTGTCCAAGTCTATAGTGATTGCCTCGCCCTCCTCCACCATACCACGAATGCCGGGGGCCTCAACGGCTAGCAATCCATTGTTTATAGAGTTCCTATAGAAGATCCTATGGAAGCTCTCCGCAACTATGGCCCTAACCCCGAAGGCCTTCAGGGCCAGGGGCGCATGCTCCCTGCTACTGCCATACCCAAAGCCCCTGCCTGCAACTATCACGACCGGCTTCCTGGCACTCTGTATCCTGCTCCTGATCTCAGGCCTATTCTCGAATATGTGTCTCGCAAGCTCATTGGGATCGGTTATGTAGAGGTACCGCCCGGCTATTATATCATCAGTACTTATACTATCCCCAAGCTTGAAGGCGTACCCGGACACCCTCAACACCATCGCACCTCCATTAAGCGAGGCTCCTGGGATCCGTGATCACTCCTGTAACAGCGGATGCCGCGGCCGTCTGGGGGGATGCTAGGTAGATCCTGGCGGTGGGGCTCCCCATCCTGCCGGGGAAGTTCCTGTTACTAGTGGATAGTATAACCTCCTCGTCGCCAGCAACCCCCATGGTGGAGCCGAAGCATGCTCCACACCCTGGGGGCGTGATCACGGCCCCGGCGCTATGGAGGATCCCCAGTATCCCCGTCTCTAGCGCCTTCTGGTACACCCTCCTGCTGGCCGGCGTCACTATGAGCCTCAAGCCCTCCCTGATCCTCCTCCCCTTGAGGATCCTCGCGGCCGCCTCAAGGTCCTCATACCTGGCATTAGTGCAGCTTCCTAGGAAGACCTGGTCGACCTCCACCCCCTCAAGCTCCCGGGCCGGCCTGGCGTTGTAGGGTGCTGGTGGCTCGGAGACCATGGGCTCCAGGCTACTCAGGTCTACCTCCATGCTGGGCTCCCCACTCCTAGGTGCTAGCCTCTTCCAGCCTGGCTTCACAGTGCCCCTCTCCCTCCGCATCCACTCCACGAGGACCTTGTCTACAGGGAACAACGCGGTCTTGGCCCCACCCTCGACCATCATGTTTGCGACTGTGAGCCTATCGCTGACCCCCAGGCTGGCTAGGCCCGGGCCTGTGAACTCTATACTAGCGTACACGGCACCATCTCCCCCGGTCCTGGATAGTATCTCTAGGGCTAGATCCTTGCCTGACAGGGGCCACTCCAGCCTGCCCTCCAGCCTGGTTAGGATTGTGTGGGGCACCTTGAGCCATAGCTCGCCCTGGGCCAGGATGTAGGCAGCCTCCGTGCTCCCTATACCCGTGGCGAATACCGCTAGGGCCCCGTAGGTTATCGTGTGGCTATCGGCGCCCAGCGCCAGCATGCCGGGCTCCGCCTCCTCCTCAACCGCGACCTGGTGCATGATCCCCTCGCCCACATCCTTTAGGATGCATCCATGCCCCCTGGCGAACCTCCTCAGCAGCCTGTAGCTGGTTGCTATACTAGCAGTGGGGGGCGGGCTATAGTGATCCAGCACTATCAGGGTCCTTATCCTGGAGCAGTCTACAGGGGCTCCGGTCTCCTCAATCACCCTTAGGGCTAGGAGCGCGGTTATGTCATTCATGAGCAAGAGGTCTGGTTTGACTACAACTATATCGCCGGGCCCCGGGTCGCTGGGGCCCTCCACTATATGGCTTGACAGTATCTCCAGGGCGAGACTCTCATACACCGCTCTCCACCATCCCGGCTATCCTACTAGCCATCTCCATGGTCCCCATACTCCCACCCACGTCGGGGGTCGTGTAGCCCCTCCTGTAGGCCTCCTCCACCGCCCTGGCCACAGTGGCACCCGCCTCTGCGTGGCCCATCCATTCGAGCATCATAGCAACGGCTAGGATCATAGCGGTAGGGTTAGCCACCCCCTTCCCTGCTATATCCCACGCGGCTCCGTGGACGGGCTCGAAGAGGGCCTTCCCATCCCCAACATTGGCTGAGGGGGCCAAGCCGATCCCGCCGGCGACCTCAGCGGCCAGGTCGCTCAGTATATCGCCGTACTGGTTCATAGTCAGTATCACGTCGAACCTGGAGGGATCCCTGGCTAGCATCATGGCGGCGGCATCCACGTACATCTCATCATACTCCACGCCCATAGCCGCGAGGACCTTGCCAGCCTCTCTACGGAACACGCCGTCAGCTAGCTTGAGCACGTTGGCCTTATGCACAATCGTCACCCTACCCCTCCTCCTAGACGCGTAGAGGCCTGCTACCCTGGCAACCCTAGCCGCCCCTGCCCTCGAGGATACTTTCAGTGCAAAGGCCGTGTCGCCGACCATGTACTCTACGCCATAGTACACGTCCTCAAGGTTCTCCCTTACTATGACCAGGTCAACCATGCCCCAGCACCGGGAGGGCACCAGGCTCCTGGCCGGCCTCACATTGGCGTAAGCCCCGAGCATCCTGCGGAGGGGCACCACGACCTCCCCAGCCGTCTCGCCCACAGGCCCCTTAAGCACGGCATCAGCCCACCGGAGTGCCAAGTCCTCCACCCACCCCGGCAGGGGAGAGCCGTGCCTCCTAGCCGCTGCGTCGCCAGCATCAGCTCTCTTGACCTCAAGGCCCAGCCTGTATCTCCCCTCAACGGCCTCCAGGACCCTAAGGGCCGCCTCAGAAACCTCGGGGCCAACCCCGTCGCCGGGTATGAGGAGGATTCTACCCCTCACCCGCACCGGGCCTCGCCTCCACGCTATACTCGCTTACCCAGGCGATGATCATGTCCTCGTCAACCTTCTTCATCCTGGGAGCAACATCCTTCAGCCTGTACAGGATATGCCTCACCAGGCCCCTGCTAGGCTCCACGCCTAGCTGGCGTAGAGCATACTCGACAGCAGCCCTCCCGCTATGCCTTCCCAGCACGATCCTCCTCCTGTTTCCCACAGCCTCGGGTGGTATAGGCTCGTAGGTGGCCGGGTTGCTCAGGACCCCGTGCACGTGTATCCCAGCCTCATGCGCGAATGCATTCAACCCCACG
>JALUDK010000241.1 GCA_027044005.1 Acidilobaceae archaeon
GGTGTGGCTAGGAGGTATAGCCTTGGCTGCCACTTGCTGGCCCCACGGCTGGACTCTACGCTGGCCGTGCTAGCTAGGCTGCCTGCTGTGGAGAGCTTCGACAGCGCTGCGTGGATACGCGTCCGCCGCGGCGGCAAAGGGTTCAGCCCAGCCTACGGCTTCACAGCCGACGCGAAGACTAGGAGGCTCCTCGAGAAGCTCTCCCGGCTCATCTCCTACGGTGTGCCCATACGTCTGCCTCCGAGCCTCCCGGCGTACATACAGCCACAGAGCCCATCTTGATTGAACGGTGATGGATATGAGTGTTCAAACACCATCACTGCGGAATCTATCTAGACGCGCCGGGGTCTCGCTGGGCTCCGCCAGCCGCTGGCTACGCCACCTAGGCTACGGGAGGGGAGGCTATCCAGCCTGGATCGAGGCTACGGGGCTTAAAGCGCTAGGCTACGACGGAGCCAGTGCCAGCATCCTCGAGGCCTACCTGGTGCTACGTAGGAGAGGTCTACGGTTCAACACCCGCCCGCCATGCAATAGGAGCGCTTGCCTCCCGTGGCCGTGGCTGCTCGTGAACGTGTTCAATTACGGAGTCCTCGAGGCTCTCATCGAGCGTTACAGGGCTGTTGGGGCCCGCGTCGAGGCTGTCATCCTGGATGCTGGGGTGGACACTTACTGGAGGAGGCCCCGCGAGAGACTACCCCTAGACTATGATGGAGAGTACTGGGGGAGGTTCTGGGAGGCCGTTGACGCAGTTAGGAGCCTATCCCGCCGCTATGGGTTCAGCTTCGAGGTGGTCGTCCCCGACTACCCCGACGACTATAGCAGCGTGTGGGGGAGGAAGCATGCCCTATGGCTAGAGGAGTCTAGTGATACTCCCACCAATGTGCATCGCACCTTGGAGAATGTTCTGTGGCTTGTGGAGCACGATAAGAGTCTTCTGTGGTTGCTACCAGCACAGGGCTATGAGGATGAGCCTGCCAGCCTCTACTATAGCGTGTCTAGGCTGGTTGAGCACGGGCTCGCGGGGAGGTACAGGGTGGCCCTGGCTAACCTGTGTACTAGCCGGAAGGCATCGGTTATCGTGGAGAGCATAGCAGAAGCGAGGAGAGCATGCCCCAGCTGCAGCTTCCACGTCTTCGGCCCCAGCCTCGCGGCTGTGAGAAGAGTTGTTGGGGAGGGGTTGCTACGCAGCGGGGACTCGTGGGACAGCACGGCGTGGACCTTTCCCCGCGGCCCCGGGTTCTGGAGCAGTAAGAACACTGTGGAGAGGTTCGGCTACTTCATCTTCTACATACGCCACATAGCTGACGCTATAAGGTGAGTAGCGATGGTGGAGGTGTTGCTCCGAAGGGGGCTGAGTCGGGAGATGGTTGCCGGGATGGTCTGGATGCTGCTCCGCTTCCGTGGCTGTATGAGGCCTAGAGACGTCGCGGAGGCTCTCAGGCGCGTAGGAGTAGACGTGGGCGACGGGAGGGTCTACGATACCCTATCACAGTACAATGGGATCCTCTTCCACCGGCTAAAGAAGGGGTACAACGTCTACTACTGCGCCATAGAAAGAGTGTAGGGTGAATAGGCATGGCTGGGGAGCGGTGGAAGAGGAGGGATGCTGCTGTAAAGGCTGCTAATACTGTTCTCGTGCCGCTAGCCAGTGCTGTGCGCTTCGCGTGGGAGAGGCTTGGCACCGGGGCGCGCTATAGGCTAGAGGCTGCCACGAGCGACTATAGGGTCTATGTTGCTGTAGTCGAGCTGCCGGGTTCTCGGCCCCTAGTCCTCGGCCTCTACGCTACTACAGAGGAGTCGAGGCCCATCACCTTCCACAGGCTCCGCCCCCGCCTCGAGAGGCTCAGGAAGCTAGTAGCCCGTTATGCCCCGCCAGGCTGCGACACCCTACTCTTCATAGTAGCAACAGCCAGGGCTAGGCCCACAAGACCAGCCAAGAGGGTGCTGGCAAGGCTAAGAGTAGGATTCATGTCTCCCCGCGAGCTCCGAGGCTGGCTCCACAAGTACATCCTACACAGGCTCACGAGGCTCCTGGACACCCTAAGAGAGAAGAAGACCAAGGCGTGGGGCCCACTAGCCGGGCTCCTAAGAACACTATATGCCCTCGCCAAGGAGCTAGGACCCCTGCCCATCTCCCTAGCAGAAGTAGAGGCAGCAATAAGGGCCTGAATAAACCCTAGGCCCCCCTATGCGTGTTTTGTTCAAAGGTAATACTACCTTTTCACAGAATCGCTAACCTCTCACCATGCCCCATGTAGCACCACGTTTTACAGGCCTGCACCCCCAGGCACTGGTTCTAGACAGCTCTAACACTCTCTTACACCTACTACACACAGTTAGACACAAGGCAAACAATGCGGACCGAAACTGTTCTATCAGGATGACCAGGAGCGAAACTACTCATACTTGTTGACGGCTAGGAGCCCACCCCAGGATCCTCTAGTAGGGATAGAATAGTTTCAGCCCAGCACAAAAAGCAGTGCACTCCAGGGCCCTAGCGTCGACGCGGTTATCGCCTGACAACCATGACCTGGCAAGGCCTATCGCCTAACCCACAGATAAATCCACGAAAAGAGTTAAACCAGGAGCCCACAGGTTCACCCACAACTTTACACAGCGCATATGGAATAGAATGGTGCTCAACTCTTATCGCCTGACTCCAGGCTAATCAGAGCCTGGGAGGCCGTGGCAGGCTAGAATAGAGATAGTATTCTTCCCTTCTAACATACTTTGATTAGGTTTATCATGTTTTCACCCTCTCGTAATGTTTATGAGTGTGGGTTTTACCCTATATTTTCTCGGGGGGTTCTCGGCCCCGCGGGGCCTCTGGAGGATAAGCGGCGTGGGTTGTCCTCACGGGTCGGCTCAACTCCCGCACAGCATCTCCCCCTTCACCGTGCCCCGCGGGGCTTTCGGGCCCCTTTCCGCTGGTTCTGCCTGTTAGTTCTTCTAGGAGTCTGACTAGTATGAGTTCTAGCTTGCGTAGTCTTGCTTCTAGCTCGTCTAGGCGCTTGCTGGTCTCACTGCATTGGGTTGCTTGGTCTAGGAGGCTGTTTATTGCGTCGCTTAGTGTTGCGTAGCCTTTTGTGTGGGCGTATTCTTCGAGGCGCTTCTTTACCTGTGCGCGTATGGTTATGC
>JALUDK010000242.1 GCA_027044005.1 Acidilobaceae archaeon
CCATAGTGACGAGTCTATATGCCTCCTCCACAGCCGTAGCCATCGCAGCGGGGCTCGCATTATCCGGCGTGTCCCACATAGTGTGGTAGACCCCTAGGGCCTCACGGCTCCAGAGGGAGTGGATCGACACCGTGGGCACCCCACGCACAGCAGCCTGCAAACTATCACACTCAGGGCACTCCCACCTCCTCACAGGCAGCCGGGCCCCCTCCACTAGCTGGGGGCTCCCACTAACCCTCAAGCCGGGGTTAGCCGCCACGTCGAAGTTGACATAGGCCCTAACCCTCTCTAGCAGCCCGGCCTCCTGGAGCTGGGTGAAGTAGAACCTGCTGCCCCAGGCCCAGTACCAGGATGCGTACCCCAGGGCCCCATGCTCCTCCGCGGTGAAGACAAGCAGGAGAACCTCCCTACCATCCTTGTGGAGGAGCCTAGCCAGCTCAGCGGCCTCGGCAACCCCGGCAATATTATCCTGGAACCCGGTCAGCCACCTATCATAGTGGGCACCTACAGCTATAGGCTCCTCGCCACCCCCAGCCTCCAACGTGTAGCCCCGAGCCTCTACGGTCTCAGCCTCAACCTGGATCTCAGCCTCATCCCCCACCAGGCCCGGGGGTGCGTAGGCAACCGGTATGGGGCTGGGGGCTCCAGCCCTGTAGCTATAACCCCAGTGGCCGTTAACCACAATCACCCGGGGCCGGGGAGACTCCACGATCAGTGCCTCGTACCCAGCCTCATGGGCCAGTAGGGCGGCGGCCTTGACGTCATCAGGGTCCTCGGGCTCCACTATGACCGCTATACCCCTCCCAGGCCTCCATGACCCGGGCAGCGCCGGGTCGCCACGGATCCTGGTAACCCTACCCCGTGCATAGCCAGACTCGACATAGGGCGCCACGAGTAGCCCCTGGGGCTCCACGTGTCTAAGCCTCCAGCTTGCTAGGGGGGTCTCGACAAGCCTGGCCTCAAGCCCTGTATGGTCCTCCAGGATCCCGGCTATCCTCTCAGCCTCACCCCTCTCCCCGGGGCTCCCGGCCACGTGCTGGCCCCCGGTGTAGATCTGCTGGGCTAGCCTCCAGAGCCTGGATTCTAGGCCTTCCAAGGGTTTGTCCCTAGGAGTTGTGGTTGCTTGTATAGTTATATCCTGGCCCCTGGCTACTCTATCGTAGCCTCTAGAGCCTTGTAGGCCCTCAGTATGTCCCTTGGAGTGACTATACCAACTAGCCTCATCGTGTCCAGGTCCTCGACCACTGGTAGCCTCCCCACGGTGTACCTTATGATCTTAGTCATAGCGTCATCCAGCGTCTCGTCTGGGGTGGCTACAACCAGGTGCCTCGTCATAGCCTCCTCAACCCTAACCTTGTCGAGCTTCGTCCTGTCATACCTTGCTATGTCCCTCTCCGTTATCATCCCGATTACCCTACCCTCCTCATCCACAACGGGGAAGCCCCGATGGCCGGTTTTGCCTATCAACCTCAGCACCTCCAATAGGGTCTGGCTTGGCTTGACAGTGATCACGTTGGTGGTCATGACCTCTCGCACCCTTACCTTTCTCAGGATCTGCCTTAGCTCAAGGCCCAGGTAGAAGGGCGAGTCGACCCTAGTATCCACCTGGCTACGGTATATCGAGTCTCCCCCCGATGCGAGCGTGGAGACGGCGACCGCCGCTATTGCGGGGGCTATCATAGAGTAGCCCCTACTCATCTCCACAGCCATGACTATGGCCGCTAGGGGCACCTTCCCAGCGGCGGCTAGGAACGCCATCATCCCCACAAGGCTAGCCATGGGCACCAGCGAGGGGTCCCCCGTTAGGAGCATCGCGAGCGCGGCGCTACCAGAGGCCCCGATCACTATAGAGGGGCCGAAGACTCCACCAGAGCCGCCGCTACCCACGCTAAGGGAGGTGGCAAGGATCTTAGCCAGGGTTAGCACCAGGAGAAGCCCCCAGGGGTACACGGTTCCCCCGAGGATCTCGCCCACTACCCAATAACTCTGCCCCAAAACTCCGGGGACCAGGAATGCTATCAACCCGGCTCCAAGCCCGCCGAGGGCAGGCTTGAGGGCCTTGTGAAGCCTGAGCCCCGAGACCCTATCTGCCACCCAGTAGAAGGTCCTCACGAATAGCCTAGCTAGGAGGCCTGTGAAGAGGCCTATGGCTAAGAAGATCCAGAGGTGCCTGTACACCCCTCCAGGAGTGACTGTGGAGGCGTTAAAGAGTGTGGAGCCGCCTAGTATCTGAGTGCTTACAAGGTAGCCAGTGAAGGAGGAGACAGCTATGGGGGTCACCGCCTCCGCCTCGATATCCCTCTTGTAGGGCACCTCCAGGGCGAATATCACAGCTCCTAGGGGAGCCTTGAAGACGGAGCTTATACCCCCAGCAACCCCTGCCAGGACGAGGAGCCTCCTCTCAACCTTTGTCAGCCTCATCATCATTGCGATAGTGGAGCCTATACTAGCGCCACTCTGCGCTATGGGCCCCTCCTTCCCAGCACTCCCACCAGTGGATATGAGTATGCTCGAGGCCACGATCTTCCACACCGCAACCCGGGCCCTGAGCTCGGCCTTCCTCCTATGTATAGACTCTATAACATAGTCGGTACCATGACCCTCAGCCTCGGGGGCCAGGAAGCTGGTTATCAGCCCCGACGCTAGGCCACCTAGGGCAACCATGGGGACGATCCAGAGGAGCCCCGGGTCCAGGCTGGTATTAACCAGGACTCCTTGAACCCTGCCTAGCACCCAGGGGGATATGTGCTCTATTGCTAGGGTTAATGCGACCCCCGCAAGGCCGGAGAGAAGGCCTACTATGCTGCCTAGGATTATCCAGAGCTCTATATCCCTGAGGCTCCCTGTGACTCTCTTTACCCACACGCTCCTAGCCAGCGCGTCGAGCCAGCTCCTTAGCATCACCTGCCCCTCGGGGCCTGGCTAGAGGCCCCATATCCTCCTCCTGGCCTCGGGGTCCCGCTCTAACCCGTCTAGGTCTCCACTGTATATTATTTCTCCCCTGTCGAGGCCGTAGGCCCTCTCTGCTATGCCCCTGACCCTCGATATTGTCCCTGACTCCGTTATTAATATGGAGACCCTGTTGGCCTTGATCTCCCTCAGGGCGTTCAGGATGCTCTTGACAACCCTCGGCGC
>JALUDK010000243.1 GCA_027044005.1 Acidilobaceae archaeon
CCGTGTAGTCTGAGGAGCCGAATAGTGGGCCGAAGAATGGGAACTTCACGGGAACCACGTCGTCGCTCATGTCTATGAAGGTTAGGGCTGGGTCTACCTCGTCGCCCGTGACTGGGTCTGCCAGGTCTAGGTTCCACTTGCCCTTGTTCTTGTTGTCCCATCTGTAGCCTATTGACCCGTTGACTAGCCTCACCTTCCCGCTCCTAGTGTCGTAGACGAGGAACTTCCACTCCTGGTTCTCCTCCTGGCCGTAGTCTGGGTGGGCGTACTCGCTGGGGTCTAGGTCGGATAGCCTCAGGAACTTGCCTGCCTTGTACTCGTTGCCCTTCTTCTCTAGCTTGACTAGGAATGGTAGGTCTGTGAACCTCTTGACATAGTCCTTGAAGTAATCGTACTCGTTGTCGACGTGGAACTCCTTCAGTATCACGTGGGCCATGGCCATTGCGAGGGCCCCATCGGTACCCTCCTTGGCGGGGACCCATACGTCGGCGAACCTAGTGTGCTCGCTGAAGTCGGGGCTCACAACCACTATCTTGGTGCCCTTGTACCTTACCTCGGTGAAGAAGTGTGCGTCCGGCGTCCTGGTTAGGGGTATATTGGTGCCCATGTTTATTATGTAGGCTGCATTGTACCAGTCGGCACTCTCGGGCACATCAGTCTGCTCGCCCCAAACTTGGGGGCTGGCTGGTGGCAGGTCGGCGTACCAGTCGTAGAAGCTGCCCATGGAGCCTCCAATCATCTCTATGAACCTGGCACCGGAGGCGTAGCTCAGTGGGCTCATTGCGGGTATTGGAGTGAAGCCGAATATCCTGTCGGGGCCATACTCCTTTATGGTGTGTATTAGGGCAGCTGCTATTATCTCTAGGACCTCGTCCCAGCTTGACCTGACCCAGCCTCCTAGGCCCCTCGCCTTTATGTACTTGCTCCTCTTCTCCGGGTCACTAACTATACTCTTCCAGGCCTCCACGGGGTCATCGTACTTGCTCCTGGCCTCCCTCCACAGCTCTAGGAGGGGCTTCCTCACGTACGGGTACTTCACCCTTAGTGATGAGTACAGGTACCAGCTGAATGAGGCGCCCCTAGGGCACCCCCTGGGCTCGTAGTTGGGGAGGTGTGCACTGATCTCGGGATAATCGCCAGCTTGCAGCTCCCAGGCGACTATACCGTCCTTGACGTAGACGAACCATGAGCAGGAGCCGGTACAGTTAACGCCGTGGGTTGACCTGGCAACCTTGTCATACTGCCAGCGCTGCCTGTACATGTCCTCCCAGTCCCTGTACTCCTGCGGGTAGGTCTTGGCGGGCTCACCGATTTCCTGGAAGTACTTGGTCTTACCTAGTGTTGTGGCAACTCCGCCAGCCGTCGCCACTACACCAGCGGCCATTAAGGTTTTCAAGAAGTCTCTCCTTGATATCTTGCGTGTTAATTGAGACAACCCTGCGCTCACCCTTGCTGGTGGCTTCAATTAACTTAGGTGGACCGGCCATGTATATATTTACACTGTTTAATAGTAGACATCTAATTTAAATACCTAAATATATACCCTACACGTGATGCGGAGGAAAACAATCACACATATGGAATATAAAAATGTTACTGTGATTGTTGACAGAGGAATGGGGAGTCTCGTATCTATACTTATATAGTCCCATCGGGATATATGCCCGGCTAGGGGTGCCAAGGGGCGTGGCAGAAGAGGCAGACAAATCCTACATGGTCTACCCTAGGATGGTGAAGGAGATAAGGATAGGACCCCCTTACCTGACAAAGTATGAGAGGGCTAGAATCATAGGTGTACGGGTCCTCCAGCTAAACTATGGAGCCCCCCCACTGGTCCCGATAGAGAAGGTGGGTTCAACAAACACGCTAGACATAGCCAGGTACGAGGTAGACGAGGGGGTCCTCCCAGTATCAGTGTACAGGTACACAGAGGGAGGGGACAGCCAGTCAATACCCCTCAAGGTCCTAATAGAGGCCACCAGGAAGGTGATCGGAGATACAGCCTAGCCAGGGCCAGGCGGCCCCCTGCCTCGAGGCGGTATCCTCCTACTATGAGATCCTAGAGGCCAAGAGCCAGCCCTGGGGCTACGAGGTTCTCCTAGGCCGGCCCCACAGGGCCGGGGAGGAGGCAAGGGTGAGCCTATACAAGGAGCTGATAGACAGGGGGTGTAAGCCCCTCCTGAGAACCACCAGCGACGGCCTAGTCCTAAGGCTGGTGACGAGCAGGGAAAAGGGATCAGCCCTAGCCAAGGGGGCGGTACTCGCCGCGGCGACGCTCGCTATGGTATACATATCGGGCGAGTGGCTGGCAAACGCCCCCGGCCCCCGTGGAGAGGGGTTTGCATGGAGCCCCTGGGGCTACCTCCTAGGGCTCCTAGTCCCCCTGATAATACACGAGCTCGGCCACTGGTCCATAATGAGGCTCTACAGAGTCCCGTCCAGCATACCATACCTCATACCAGCCCCTCCCCTACAGCTAGGCTTCCTAGGGACACTAGGCGCGGTGATCAACCTAAGGTGGCTCCCGCCCACCCCCGGCTCGCTAGCCCTCATGGCCGTTATGGGCCCCCTGGCAGGCTTCCTAGCGGTGATACCCTTCGCCATCATCGGTATGAAGGCGTCCATACTAACAGAGCCCTCTGCACTAGCTGGGGGAGCCGCCCAGCTACAAGTTGTCCCCGCACTCTTCCTAGCCCTAGCCGACATCTATGCGCCACACGGCGACGGGCTAATACTCCTGAGCCCGCTAGCCTACGCCAGCTACATAGTCCTCCTAGTGACGTTCCTCAACCTCATGCCCGTTGCAATGCTTGACGGGGGGCACATAGTGAGGAGCGCCGTGGGCGAGGCCACACATAGGGCCATATCACAGGCAACGATACTAGTCCTCCTAGCCGCGTCGACCATATACCCGGCCTTCTTCATGTTCGCCCTGCTAGCGATGCTCATATACTTCCTCTCCCGGGGCAGGCACCCCGGGCCCGCTATGGGGGAGACGGGTCTAGGGGCCGCTGGAGTAGCCTCGATACTACTCTACGGGGTACTCCTGGCGCTAACAGCCCCCATCCCCATAGGCTAGCCCCGGAGGGTGCCCCGGGTTGAGGAGGGGGAGGAGCGGCTACTGTAGGCTACC
>JALUDK010000244.1 GCA_027044005.1 Acidilobaceae archaeon
GTCAAGGATGGAGTATGAGCCCCGGGTGGTTGCGTATGTCAGGGTTGATACCCCCATACCATTGATGCACCGCAGGGTGCCCAAGGATGGGGGGTATGTGATCGAGAGGATGATAAGGGAGAAGGTCTTCCCACCCGACTGGTTCCACCCCACCTTCTGGCCCCTACGGGGGGAGCAGAGGAGGCTCATACTATCCCGCTTCAAGGAGCTTGCTAAGCTTTATGGGAGCAGGAGGATAGCCCGCGCTGCCGTCGGGGAGGAGATAGCGCGGGAGGCGCTTAGGAGGGCTAACACCGCCGCCGCGAGGATAGCGAGGGTAGTTGTCCACCCCGACTATAGGGGAGATGGTCTAGGGGTCCTCGCAGTCAGGATGGCGCTCCAGTGGATTAGGGAGAGGAGGATCCCTGAGATGAGGAGGAGGAAGCATGTTGTGGAGACCATAGCCCAGATGGCCAGGTATAACCCCTTTTTCGAGAGGGTAGGCTTCAAGTACATGTGGGAGACCGCCAGCGGGAGGCCAGTGCTCATGTACCCCCTGACCGAGGAGGCTAGGGAGATCATAGAGAGGTTCCTGAGCGAGGATGAGTATGCTAGGATGCATGGGGGGAGGCTATACAGGTCTAGGTATGGCAGGGTAGACCCCATGCCTGGGCCTATCAGGCTGGTGGGGGTGTCTAAGCTGTATAGGAGCGTCCTCGACCTCTCAAGGCTCCCAGAGGAGCTTCAGGACGTATTGAGGGCCTTCGGGGCCGAGAGGAGGGTTGTGGAGAGGGTCATCCTGAGGGATGTTACCCTCGAGATCGGGCCGGGCGAGGTTGTAGCGGTAATAGGGGCTAGCGGGGCTGGGAAGACTACCCTGCTTAGGATGATTATAGGTGGAGTAGCGGGGGTTGACGGCGAGGCTTATACTCCCAGCGAGGGCCGGGTGGAGGCCCCGGAGGGTGTTAGGGCCGAGTACCTCCTTCCCGGGGAGCATGAGCCGTCCTTCGGTGATGAGACCCTCCTAGAGCACCTCTCGTCCAAGCTTGGGGATCCCGCGACTGCCGTCGAGGTCCTCAACATGGTTGGCCTGGGGGATGCGATATTCTATAGGGCTAGGTATGGGGAGCTATCTACCGGGCAGAAGGAGAGGGCAAAGCTGGCTAGCCTGCTCGCCTCAAGGCCCAGCCTCCTTGTTATAGACGAGTTCACTGCACACCTGGACACGGTGACGGCTAGGAGGGTTGCTAGGAAGGTGGGCTCCCTGGCCAGGAGGGCCGGGATCACCCTAGTGGTCTCCACTAATAGGCCCGAGGTCCTCAAAGCCCTCGCGCCGGATAGGGTGTTCCTGGTTGGGTATGGCTCAGTGGCCTCCAAGCCCGCTGCTGGAGGCTAGCTATGTATAAACCGATATACCCTCCCACAACCATCCCACCATCCGGGGGAGCCCCGTGGTGCTGGGCATATTCTCCAGGAGGAAGACCCGCGTGGTAGGGGTCCTTGTCGAGGGTGTACAGGTTAGCGTTGAGGAGCAGAGGAGGGCTATAGAGGAGTGGGCAACTATCGAGGGGGTGAGGATAAGCGAGTGGATCACCATTAGGCCTGGAGAGGCCCCGGAGGCGGGCAAGGGGGACATGCTAGTCGTGTACACAATGAGGAGCCTGGGCGGTAGCCCCGGGGAGGCGGCTAGGGTCTACGAGGAGCTTAGGAGGAGGGGCGTTAAGCTGGTGCAGGTTGTTAGCACTGGGCCTAGCCAGCCCTCTATGGGGTGCTAGCTCCACGACTCCAGGGTTCTAGGGCTTACCCGGGATGGGATTAGGTGCACCCCATCGCAGCTCCCGGCCCTGAACCATTGGGGGCCTGTGAGCCCCTCGCGGCATGTAGCATACTCCAAGCCTAGCCTCCTGGCCTCCTCTATGACTGGCTTTAGTAGCTCCTCCCTGAGGCTCCGAGGCAGGTAGGTGTAGCCCCCGGCCCTGACGCCCTTGTCCCTGTAGAGCCTGTATATCTTCTCTCCCACCTCTGGTAGGCGCCTCATCCTTGCCAGGTTATCTGGCCTGGCCTTGTATGTCGATGTTATTATCAGCTTGGCCCCGGCCTCAGCTAGCCTAGCAACCAGCTCCCTTAGCATGCCGGGATCGTCGTTTATGTACGGTATGACGGGGTCCACCCTGACCCCTACTGGCACCCCAGCCCTTGCAGCCTTTTCTACCGCATGGATCCTCTCCGCAGGCCCCGGGGCCCTGGGCTCTACTCTCCTCGACCAGAGCTCGTCTAGCATAGTTATCGATGGCGTCACGGCCACGTTACCGCTCGCCAGTAGGTCTAGGTCCCTAGATGCGTATAGGGTCCCCTTAGTCGTTATGAGGATCCTCCTACCCCTGTAGACTAGTAGCTCTAGCACGCTCCTGGTTAGGCCCAGGCTCTCCTCCTCCGGAGGGTAGGGGTCGCTGCTTGTGCCTATGTTTATAGGGAGCCTGGGGTCCATCCTCTCTAGGTCTCTCCTTAGCCTCTCAAGTAGCCTCTTCTTGGGGTTGCTATCCTTCTCTCCTATGTAGGCTGTGGCGTAGCAGTACTTGCATCCTATACTGCAACCTGTGTAGGGGTTGAGACTGTACTTGACTGGGCATGTGCATAGCGGGCTCTTCCATGGGTCGAATAGTTGTGCTACCCTTAGCCGTGTAGGCATCTTAGTGCTCCCCCCATGGTGCTTCTTGTAACACTATTAATCCTATGGGGTCTTGTATAAAGTTATGCGATCTCCCTGGTGGTGGCCTCCTATGCATGACCAGGAGGTGGCTGGTGGCGGGGGCTCTAGGACCCTCCTGGTGCTATTCCTCGTCGCAGCTCTCCTCTTTGCCCTGTCATTCTCGGTGCAGAGGCTCTTATCGGATGGTAGTGAAGGATCCTACGCATACTCAATAGCATGCCTAGCGCTTCCCGATATTAATGCCAGTGGCAACGCCACCCTGGAGGCTAGGCTAGCTGGTGTCCGCGTTTCAATCAGCGATGGTCTTATACAAGTGGGCCTACGCTACGAGGTTCACAATAGGGGGCCCTCCACTGTGACGCTACTCGGGGTTGCCTCCTCGTCATGCTCCCTCAACCCGCCCGCTCCCCCATCGTGGAGGGTCAACGTTAGCCAGTCCACTACTCCCGGATCCGGGGAAGGGCAGGCCTTAGGGCCGGGCGATAAGGCTACTATAAGGCTTGAGGCTACCATATATGCCCCTGACCTCAGTAGGGGTTCTATACTGGACAGTGGATCCTTTACAGTTGTCGCCGGTTTTGACCCGAAAAAGGGCCTGGTGATCCCCTATAGCTGGGAGCCAGTCGAAATAATCGTTGAGGGGCTGAACGTCACGATCTCCACCCGCTAGCCCCGCCGGGAGTATGATAGTGATACCCCGACTATAACACCAAGCGCTAGCCCTAGGAGCAGGCCTGCGGCAACCGCCCCTGGAAGGCTCGGTGCAGTTGCCTCTTCGGCCCCGGTCTCCTCGGTGATGGTTACTGTCCTTGTAACTGTGGCCGTCGCCTGCGGCTGCTGGGTGGGCCCTGCTATCTGGCTCTCCTCCTCATTATAGCTGATTTGCATCCACGACGCTAGTATTGAGAGGTCTAGGTATGTCCATGCCCTCTCGGTGTCTCCCTGCTCCTTGTAGTACTCGTATGCCTGTAACAGCGCTGCCGCCGCTTGTGATCCCGATTTTCCTGCTAGACTGTAGGCTAGCTTTTCCGCGTACGGCATTAGGATTCCCCCGTCGAATGTGTTGTGAATCGCCGCTGTAGCCATGGCCACTCCTGCCAGGGATAGGTATGCTCTTGCTATCCTGCCCGGCTCCGCGCTTGCCGAGACTACTAGCTCTGCCGCTGTGTCTAGGTTTGAATCCTGCGCCCCAGTTTCTGCGAAGAGAGTTGAGGCATATGCCGTGACTGCTTTGCCTAGGCTGGCCGCTATCATAGTCTTGCCGTTGACCCCGTGGGGTTTGGGCCAGTCTAGGCTTGCTAGGAGGCTGGCATACTCTGCCATGGTCTTTGCATAGGCTATCATTACCAGGGGGCTGTAGTCTATTGCAGGCCCTGTTATTGTTATTACTCTGGGCAGGCTCCCATTGTCTAGAGCCTCCTGCGCCTGCCTGAGGTTAGATGCTGCCATCCAGGTGTATATGGATGCCAATCCACCGGCCTCCGTGTCTGCACTCTCCAGCATGGAGGTAGTTTGGTTTACCGTCTTTACCGCCTCCTCTAGAAGTGGCGTCACATTGTAGTTATTACTCTTAGCCTCCTCGATCCATGTTGATGCTTGTAGGAGGGCTATAGCGTCTACCATCTCCCGCGTGGCTGGGAAGTAGAGTCCACGCCCCGCCAGGTCTTGGGCAGCCTTGTAGTGCTCCTCTGCACGGCTGGTTAACTCTTCTAGCCCTGTTCTCGTTTTCTTCATTGACTCGTATGTACTTTCGAGCCTATTGTATACGGTGTCTAGGCCTTGTGGAGCCCTGGGCTTGGAGGGGCTTGGCTCGGGGTTTACGCCTAGGAGTAGTTTTGAGGCTTCCCATATGCTTCCAGCTTCCCTGACCTTTACCCCTAGCTTCTCGCCCTCCTCGCTTAGGTTTACTTGTACTGGCACGGTTCTGACTATTGCTAGGGGGCCGATCCTCTGGACTACCCTCTCGTAGGAGGTGTATACCAGTTGCCCCTTGGGGACTATGAATAGGGTGCCTCCTCCCTCTGCTACCGCCTTTAACTTATCCTTCAGGCCCCCTACTGGGCCTATTGTGGAGTCTGGGTATATCATTCCCGTGATCACGTTTGGGGTTTTGCATTGTATTCCTGAGAGGGCGGCTATTGTTGCCAGCGTCATTGCGGCCCCCGCGCTGGGGCCTCCTACTATTATGCTTGGGGCCTCTAGCCTATAGTAGAAGTCGTATTTCTCTATGTCTAGTCCTAGGATGAGTGTGGCTGTGAATGCTGCTATCCTTGCTGCTCCCTGGGTGTCGATCTCCGTTGCCGGGCTTGTGCTTATGTATACTCTCCCCTCTCCTGGTGTCACCCTTACACTTATGTTGCCGAGGACCCCGCCTCCTCCTGTTGATACTGCTGCTACCCTGAGCGTGCACTCTCCCACGGTGTCGCTATGGGATGGAATGGGTGTTGTCGTTAGGAGTGTTAGTATGATGATTGCCAGGGCCACGCCCGTCTTCATTATCTAGGCACCAATGGCTCCTGGTGGAGACGAGTGAGGTTATACGGGTTTCCTAGATATGTGGCCCTGGAGAAGCCATTCCCTCGTGCTGTACTTACTTGTGTAGAGATTGTGTGCCTCCTCCACCTCAGCTAGTGTTAACCCCCCGGTGTACGCGTCTGCCCCCAGGATCCCCTTGAAGCCCTCTACCATTGCTTCATACACCTCTCCGAGGCCCGGGTTTAGGCCTAGCTGCCTGAGCCCGGCTACCCTAGAGGCTAGCTCTTCTGGGGGCATGCTTGTATTGATTATCGCTACCCACTCTCTGGGGTCGAAGTCTAGTAGCAGGGTGCCGTGTTGGAGGAGCGCCTCCCCCGTCCTCACCTGGGCGCTCCCCGAGATCTTCTTGCCATCAACTGTGACGTCGCTGGCCCCCTCGGCCAGGTAGCAGAGCTCCTCCCCGCCGAGTCCCCTGTAGCCGCCTACCCTGGCGTCTAGTCCTAGTAGCCTGGCCGCCTCTGCTACCCCCTCCGCTATCTTTGCCGCTGAGGCTGCTACGTCTAGCTTGTATAGGGGGGAGCTTCTTGAGAGGACTATGCTGTAGGTGACTTCGCCGGTTGATGAGTGGAGGAGTGCTCTGCCCCCGGTTGGCCTCCTCACCAGGGGGTAGCCCCTCCTCTCTGCCTCCTCAACATTTACCGCTTTACGGGGGTCTTGGCTCCTGCCTATGGTTACGCCTGTGGGGAGCCATGTGTATATCCTGAGCGTGTCTACCCCTGTGCGGGGCCTCATCCTTAGGATGGCCTCGTCTATGGCCATGTTGACTCGTGGATCCCTGGCCCCGTCAAGTATTACCCTCAGCTTCAACCTCGTGTTGCCTCCATGTATGCCTCCTTGGCCTTGTAGCTTGTCCTTGCCAGGGGGTGGGCTATTACTGCCTTGAAGCCTAGGCTACGAGCCTTCTCCTCTAGCATCTTGAACTCTTGCAGGGTGTACATCTTTACTAGGGGGTGGTGGCGCGGGCTCGGCCTTAGGTATTGGGATAGGACTAGTATGTCCACCTCCACTCCTCTCAGGTCCTTCATGGCCTCTACAACCTCCCATTGCTCCTCGCCCATTCCGAGTAGTATCGAGGACTTCGTGATTATCCTTGGATTCATCTCCTTTACCGCCTCCAGTACCTTTAGGCTCTGCTCGTACCCTGCCCTCCTATCCCTTACCTTCGGAGTGAGCCTCCTGACCGTCTCTATGTTATGCGCTACAACCTCGGGCCCGGCCTCCACCACTGTCCTTAGCGACTCCCTGCTCCCCTGGAAGTCGGGTATCAGGACCTCAACAACCACCCCCGGGTTTAGCCTCTTCACTGCCCTGATCGTCTCGGCGTAGTGCCCGGCGCCTCCATCGGGCAGGTCGTCCCTATCCACGCTTGTTATCGTAACATAGTCTAGGCCCATCCTCTTGACCGCTAGTGCCACCTTCATAGGCTCTCCCGGGTCAAGCGGCTGGGGCCTGCCGCTCTTCACGTAGCAGAACCTGCATCCCCGGGTGCATATGTCACCCATTATCATGAACGTGGCCGTCCCGCTCCCCCAGCACTCACCAATGTTGGGGCATAGGGCCTCCTCGCAGACAGTTGCTATCCCAAGCCCTGCTACCAGCTTGGCCACGTCCCTATGCCGCCTGCCTGGCCTGACTCTGAGCCTGATCTTCTCCAACTGGGCTCACCCTCAGTAACGGGGCCCCGGGGCCCACGGGGTCGCCGGGGCTGGCTAGGGTTTCCTCCACCACGCCTGCTACCGGGGATTCTATGACTAGTATGGCCTTCTCTATCTCAACCTCGGCAACCGGCTCGCCCTCCTTGACTCTATCTCCAGGCTTCTTGTGGATGCTCACGATCTTACCCCTCCAGTCGCCCCTCCTGGGCCACAGGTCTGATGGGACCTCGACCACTACCATACCAGCTACACCTGGCAGGCCCACGGGTTTAGGATCTGTGGTTAGCAACGCTTATAACAAGACCCCTTATTAACCTGGTTAGCTTAGAGGTGTATACTGTGGGCCTTGGCATAACGCGCATATCCATTATACTCTTGCTCCTGATCCTGATTTCGCAAATGGCCACTGTAGCTGTTGTAACGCTGGCTGATGAGGATGAGCGGGGCGAGGAGGATGGGGGCGAGGATGAGTTTGCAACTAGCCTAGGGGAGCTGGCGTGGAGCCTGGGTCCCGTTTTGGTTGCTGCTTTCGCCGCGTATAAGTACAGTCTCCCCTACCAGGCTAGGATGGGGCTCAGGCTACCTGTCAGGTTTAAGCACGTCCTAGACCTACACATCTATAGTAGTATAGCCCTGGGGCTAGTTGCGCTTGCCCACGGGTATATGCTACTCGACAAGGCTACCATACTTGAATACGCTATAGGCGCGGTAATAGTGTTCATGATGATCACCGGGATCCTGCTACGCTGGTCCAAGAATAGGAGGGTTAAGGCCTACGCTAGGCTGCTGCATACCCAGAGGCTCCTAGCCGTAACCCTGCTAATACTTGTTGCCATTCATACCGGGGTGAGGGGGGAGTAGCCACGTTATATTTACACCGCCCCCGTAATATGCATGGCGGTGCCTGCGATTGGAGGCTGTAGCCAGGATCCTGAGGGCCCTCGAGGATAGGGCTAGGCTTGTGAGGAACCCTGGGGTGTCGTGGCTTAGGAGGGAGGCCTCCCGCTATGCTGTCCCTAACGAGTGGGGTGTGCCCCTATTCAGGTCTAGGGTATGCGCTAGGATGCCCGACGCCACTATAGAGGATGTTAACAAGCTGGAGGGGGGAGAGGCTGCTAGGCTTGAGGAGGAGTTGAGGCGTGTCGAGGAGTACGTATCCTCCCGGGAGTTTATTGTCGTCGACTCTAGTATTGGATCCTCCCTTGGCTTTAGGCTGAAGGTGAGGTCTTTTATCTCCTCTACGAGCCCCCACCTGGCTCTCATGTTCTCTACAAACTACTTCCCTGGCCCCGATGATGGGGAGCCGGTGATCTATAGCGTGGATATACCCGAGTGGCCTAGGAGGCTCGTAACCGTTGACCCGGTTGAGAGGGCCACCATAATACTTGGTAGCGACTACTATGGCGAACTCAAGATGAGCGCCCTTAGGATGGCCATGAACTATGCCAGGGATCATATGGGGATGCTCGGGGTACACGCCGGTTCTAAGGTGTACCACCTGGAGGGGGCTCCCGGCCGTGGGCTCGGGGTGCTAGTCTTCGGCCTGAGCGGTACGGGGAAGTCTACGATCACATTCCACCTCCACGAGGGCCAGCTGAGGCAGGGAGAGTGGGTCTCGATAAGGCAGGACGATATAAACATCCTGACCCGGGGCCTCTACGCCTACGCAACCGAGAGGAACTTCTACCCCAAGACCGACTCCGCCCCGGGTATACCCAACCTCTACCGGGCGCTAAGGCACCCCGACACGGTGCTCGAGAACGTCTACGTCGAGGATGGGAGAATAGACTTCACCGTGACCAGCGGGTGCCACTCCAACGCCAGGGCGGTTGCGGTTAGGCACGCGATAGAGGGGGCCGATAATACGTATGATACCCCCAGGATCGACTTCATATTCTTCCTAACCAGGAGGAGCGACATGCCGGTTGCTGCCAGGCTAACGGGCCCGGAGCAGGCTACTGCATACTTCATGCTCGGCGAGTCGATCAAGACCAGCGCAGGCACCATGGACCCGAGGGAGGTGGGGAAGCCTGTGAGGGTTCCAGGCTTCGACCCCTTCATAATAGGGCCAAAGTGGATCAACGGCCTCCGCTTCTACGAGGCCCTGTACCTCAACCCGGGGACCAGGGTCTACATACTCAACACCGGGTACGTGGCGGATAGGAAGGTGACCCCGCGGGACACACTGTCGACGATACTAGCTATAATGAGGGGCGAGGCGGAGGAGGAGTACGATGAGGCCCTGAACATGTACATGGTCACTAGGGCCCCGGGGGCGGATCTAGAAAAACTGGACCCGCGCAAGGCGATACCGGGCTACAAGAGCCACATGGTGCAAGCTAGGGAGGAGAGGAGGAAGTACCTACTAGGCAAGTACCCGCAGCTAGCGTTCGCAGCAGACTCAATCTAAACCGGGGGGTCCAGCCCCAGCCGCATGTATCACGCATGCAAGAGAGGCCTCTGTGGTGCGGGGGGTGGGATTCGAACCCACGCAGGCCTACGCCAACGGGTCTTAAGCCCGCCCCCTTTGGCCGGGCTCGGGCACCCCCGCGCCTCCCCTACTTATTCTTAGGGCTACGGGGGCTCCTTATTTTAGTGTCTCGCCCTGGATACGTATTCCTGGTGGCATGTGATGCTGCTGGATCCTCTCGGCATGCTTCCTGACAGGCTTAGGAGGCTCCTGTTGGAGGAGGTCCCTGCTAGGGCTGGGGAGATTGACAGGCTTAACAGGGTGCCTGACAGCCTCTTGGATGCCCTGGCCTCTGAGGGCGCCTTTGACGCCGCCTCCCTGGGGCTCGGGGGCCTGCTTGAGGCGGTGAGGCTCGCTGCTAGGAGTAGTCCTGGGCTGGCCCACGTGATCCTTGTACACGGTACCAGCGTTATTGCCTCTGGAGGCGTGGCTGGGTCTAGGGGCATCGTGGCCTTTAGCGTCACTGAGCCTGGCGGGGGTAGTGACGTGATCGCTAATCTGAAGACCAGTGCTAGGGAGGAGGGCTCCTCAGCCGTCATTGACGGGGTTAAGGTCTTCACCAGTAACGCCCTGTACGCGGGGGAGTTCCTGGTCCTAGCCAACGGGCCCGGGGGGCCGACGATGTACCTCGTCCCTAGGGGCAGGGGCGTCGAGGTGGAGCCTTTGGAGCTTTCCGGGTTCAGGGGGAGCGGTGTCGGCCGTGTAGTGTATAGCGGGGCGAGGGGTGAGAGGGTCGGGGAGCCTGGCCGCGGCCTGAGGGAGGCCCTCCAGGGCATCAACGTGGGGAGGCTGGGATACGCTGCTATAGCCCTCGGCATGGCCGAGTCTATGGTGGAGGAGGCGTATAGGGCGGCCTCGGGGAAGAGGGTCTTCGGTAGGGGCCTGCTGGAGCTCCAGGGGCCCCGGTGGATGCTGGCTGAGGTGTATAGGAGGAGCCTCCTCCTACGGGGACTAGTCGCCAGTGCCATAGCGGGGGCGAGGGGGTGGACCGTGGACCCGGTGCTTGCTGCTGCCGCCAAGGTTGAGGCGGGCTCCCTGGCTAGGGAGGCCGTGTGGACGGGGGTCCAGCTCCAGGGCGGGCGTGGCCTGGCCCTTGGGGGCCTCGGGGAGAGGCTGTGGAGGGACTCCCGTGTGCTCGATATAGGTGAGGGGAGCCGGGAGGTCCTGCTAGACTTCCTGTGGGGTAGGCTTGAGAGGAGGCTGGGAGGGTGATCATACTCCACGTCTCAGACCCCCACTGCGCGACGGGGGTGCTGAGGAGGATCCTGGGCGAGGCTAGCTACGACCTGGTCGCCGCTACCGGGGATTATGAGTGCCTCGACACGGCCGAGGCCCTGCTGGGTGCAGGGGGCCGGGTTGTGGCTGTTACTGGTAACATGGATACCCCCGCGATCCGTAGGCGCCTCCAGGAGGCTGGCGTGCTGGTGGAGGGTAGGGTAGCCACCGTC
>JALUDK010000245.1 GCA_027044005.1 Acidilobaceae archaeon
CGCCTGCCCCGCCCTCAGCAGCCCAACCCTTAGGAGCCTGGCTGGCCGAGGGAGTATCCTCTCTACCCCCCTTCTCTGCCTCTGCCCCCTCCTCGGGAACTCTCCCATGATCCTCCTCACATCCCTATCCTCCACAATAACCTCGAAGTAGTCGCCTGTGGAGGCTTTTGATGACGCCTCCGAGACCCTGAGGATCACGTCTACAGGGTCGCCCGCCTCCTCCGTAATATACTCCTTAACTGGCTTTAGTACCTCTATTGACACCCCGCCATAGTCCTCCTCCTGGATCTTGTACCAGACTACCCTCACCTTAACCTTACCCTTGGCCACTGCACCCACCGCCCTCCGTAACGCTAGGGGATCGTGGTTCCCGATCCGGCTTATATCCCCGAACTGGCCACTGTTGACATGGGTGCCGATCGTGGGCAGCCATCCAACCCTCAACTACTCCCCGATACTAGACGAGATCATCGGTGAGACCGGGTTCGCCTATCTAAGGCTTGCCCGGGAGGCCGAGGCTAGGGGTATTAAGGTTATAAGCTTTGGGATAGGCCAGCCAGACTATGTTACACCCCGCCATATAAGGGAGAGCGCTAAGAGGGCCTTGGACGAGGGTTTCACCGGGTACACCGAGACTGCTGGTATACCAGAGCTTAGGGAGGCTATATCGTGGTACCTGAATAAGAGGTATAACGCGGGGGTCGATCCGGAGGAGGTTATAGTCACCACTGGAGCCAAGACCGCAGTCTTTATGGCTCTCGCCTCCTATGTTAGGCCGGGGGATGAGGTTATCATACCCGAGCCCAGCTACTATGCCTACGCGCAGGTAGTCAAGATCTTCGGCGGAACCCCTGTGTTTGTTCCCATGAGGTTCACCCCGGGCCACGGATTCAGCCTAGACATCGAGGCTATAGAAAATGCTATATCAAGCAAGACCCGGGCCATAGTGGTTACCAACCCCCACAACCCCACTGGTGCAGTGTTCGGAGAGGATCAGGTCGAATCTATAATGGAGCTAGCTAGGCGTATGGGCCTAGTCATCGTTGCCGATGAGATATATGACAACTTCGTGTTCAACGGGGCCCGGTTTAAGAGTTTCCTATCCTTCGCCGACTGGAGAGACCACCTTGTCTATGTTAACGGCTTCTCCAAGACCTTCTCGATGACTGGGTGGAGGCTCGGGTACGTGGTGGCTAGGAGGGAGGTTATACCCAGGCTTGTAAACCTAGCGGTCACTCTATATAGCTGCGCACCCAGTTTTGCCCAGAAGGCTGCTGTTGACGCCCTTAGGGGCGACTGGGGTCCCGTGGAGGAGATGGTTAGGGAGTTCGAGGCTAGGGCTTCCCTGCTCGCCTCGCTTCTGGAGGATGTGCCTGGGTTCGAGTCTTATAGGCCTCAGGGCGCCTTCTACCTCTTCCCTCGCGCTACTGGAGCTATAGCTAGGCTTGGTGTTAGGGATAGCGAGGAGCTCGTTAAGACTCTACTGTTCAAGGCCGGTGTACTGGTTCTGCCTGGATCCTCGTTCCCTGACAAGGCTGGGGAGGGTTTTGTGAGGTTTAGCTTTGCGACGTCTCGTGAAAATATTGTTGAGGGCGTGGAGAGGCTGAGGAGTATTCTTTCCGGCTAGCCCCTCTTGTACCCTATTTTTCTTAGGAACTCGATCCTCTCCTTCCTGTCGTCCTCCGCCTCTACTCCTAGGGGTGTGAAGCCGTCTGCTACCCCCAGCAGGGCCCTCTGTTCCCCTAGGTCTGCTACTATGACTTTGAGTGGGTTAGCGGTCGCTGTCTCTATGCTTACGACCTCCTGCACGTTCTTTATGGCGTTGAGAACGTTGATTGGCCACCCACTGCGTATATAGATCACGAATACGTGGCCAGCAGCTATCTTCTTGCACGCCTCTACTGCCATGCCCTCCAGCTCCTCGTCGTTGCCATCATGCCTGATGAGCCTCTTCTGCGAAGCCTCGCAGAATGCTATGCCGAACTTGAGGCTGGGGCAGCTTGTTACCAGGGCCTCGTAGAGGTCTTCTACTGTCTTGATGAAGTGGCTTTTTCCTATTATGACGTTTGCTCCCTCCGGTATCTCTATGTCTATTGCCTCGAGCTTCACGATTTTCACCTATAGTTTAGGTGTGGGTGAAGGGTGTTATCTTCTTTTCCTCATGCCGTGTTGAAAATAGGAAATAGGAGAACGTGTGATCCCGGGTTGTAGTTGTTTGGGGCTGGCTATATCCAGCCCCTTAGCTTCATCGCGTTTACTACCCTCTCTACTGCTATAGCGTATGCGGCTGTTCTCATGTTGTGCCTCGAGGTGTCTAGCTTCTTATTCCAGTAGTCCCATACCCTGGCGAAGTTTGTTGTCATCTTGTTCTCCAGCCTCTGCTTGGCCTCCTCCTCTGTTATGAGGCCTCCCATCCTGTTGTTGGCCCACTCTATGTGGCTTACTATTACTCCGCCGGAGTTTGCTAGTATGTCTGGTATGACTACTATTCCCTTCTTGGTTAGTATCTCCTCTGCCTCTGGCGTTGTTGGCCCGTTCGCCGCCTCTGCTATTATCTTGGCCTTTATCCTGTCTGCGTTCTCCTCTGTGATCACGTTCTCTATGGCTGCTGGTATGAGTATGTCGACGTCTAGCTCTAGTATCTCCTCGAGTCCTATCTTCTTCTCGACATCCTTCTCGTAGTGTATCACGCTACCCGTCTTGTTCTTAACAGCCTTGACATCGTCCGGGTCTAGCCCCTTGCTGGAGTATATGCCTCCCCGGCTGTCGCTAACCGCGACTATCTTGGCCCCCATCTCGTGGAGGAACTTTGCTGCATAGTAGCCCGCGTTCCCGTATCCCTGGACTGCGACGGTCCTGCCCTCTATCCCGCCGAATACCTTCTTGGCCGCCTCTCTGGCGGTTATCGCTGTACCATACCCGGTCGAGATTATCCTAGTGTATAGGCCGCCTAGGTCTAGTGGCTTTCCTGTGACTACGCCGAAGTACTGGCCCCTCTTTATCCTGCTATACTGGTCGAAGAACCAGGTCATGACTTGGGGGTCCGTGTAGA
>JALUDK010000246.1 GCA_027044005.1 Acidilobaceae archaeon
GGCTGCTATCCTGGCCCCCTCCAGCTTGATCCTCTTGGCGTCTCTCAGCCTCTCGTCTTGTTCTATGAACTTGTCTAGTCTAGCCTTGAGTCCCTTATAGTCCATGAATCCGCCTACTCCAACGTCAACTGTGCCGGGCTCGGCTGGGAACACGTAGTAGTAGCCTAGGATACCGGTGTCGAAGTAGATCTCCAGGTGGTCCGCGTCGTCGAAGTGGCTGGTGGCTAGCCTGTACTGGACGGCCAGTATCTTCTCACCGGTATAGTAGGGGTGGCCCCCGGCGAAGAGGGCCGAGTCCGGGCTGGGCTCTATAGTTGAGCCTCCAACCCTCACCCTGCCCAGCCCCGGGTTATACTTGGCACCATACACCACTTCAGCCCCTGCCCTGGCGAAGGCCTCCTCGAGGAACCCGGTCTTATCGACGATATACCCGTTGAAGACGTCCCTCAGCTCGAAGAGGAATTCTCCATCTACGTGCATGATGGCTCTCCTGATCCTATGGTAGACCACGCTCCTGGGCGGCTCATACCCTATATCGCCGAGGACTGGTATACCCCTGCCGCATGGCTTCACCGCGAGCCTATCCTGGGCCTCGTAGACTATTATCCTGTCATAGTGGCCCCTAGCCGCTAGGGCGGCCCCCGCGCCGGCGGGGCCCCCGCCAATTATCTCTAGCCTCTTCAAGGCTCCCCGTCTATAGCCTGGGGGCGTGGCTGGGGGTTTATAGTGAATGCATGTACCCCGGCCACTAACTGTAGGTGCATAAAAAGCATCCCTAGGCTGTGTGGTCCCGTATTATCTCTAGAGCCCTCTCCACTGCCGCTTCTTGGTCGCCCTGTTCTACTGCTTTCCTGAATTCCTCGTCCTCTGCTATCACAAAGTATAGTTTGAACCTCTTCTTGGGGTCATGTATAGTCTGCTTCATTATCCTCTTCACCGTCCTCATGGCGCGGTATAGCACCTCTAGGTCCCTCCTGGTCTCTAGGTACCCCACTGCCTCTTCCAGGGCCCTCCTGGCTGCTATCCCTGCTTCTCCCAGGCTTGTGGAGGCTAGGTGTATCCCGCTCCATACCGTTGCCCGGAACGGTATGATCACGTCGCCCTCCATGGCACTGGTGGCGTTGTTTACCATGACACCTTCGTCCATAGCTATGCCCGCTATCATCCTGTTGGCCTCTGTACTGCTCATGGCTAGGACCACCAGCCAGGACTCCCTGACTAGCCTCCTGGCTAGATCCTCGTCCCCGGGTATCCTGAGCCTCACCAGCTCGATCCTGCCACTAGATGCCAGCTCCTCGAGCCCCTTGCTGAACCTCTCCGCCGCCACGACTACCTGTGCTCCATGCTCTAGGAATAGGCGGGCTCTCCTCTCGCCTACCATGCCGCCCCCGAATATTGTTACCCTCTTGCCCTCGACGTCAATGTAGAGGGGCAGGTGTGTCATGGTATCAGTCCTCCAGTGGGCATAGGGGGTCGTCTCCCCAGAAGTCCCCTGTTAGTGCTAGCGCCCTGCCCCTGCTACCGCCGCCGCAGTACTCCTTGTAGGGGCAGCTGGCGCATCTTGGGCCTCGTAGCATCTTGTGGGTTTCTAGGAAGGGCTTTAGCTTGGGGTTGTTTGGGCTTAGTATCGCTGCTAGGCTCTCCCTCCTGAGGTCGCCAAGGTCTATGTGGTCTATGAACTGGCAGGGCTTGACCTTGCCGTCTGGGTATATGCTCACCGCCTTCCTCCCGCAGTCGCCCTGGCCCCCTATCAGCTCTAGGAGGTCCTTGAGCTCTCCGGGTGTGCGTGATAGCTTCTTGGCGATGTATATCCCGCCCTGGTTGAACCTAACCAGTAGTATCTCTAGCGTACCTGCGTACTCCCTCGCCTTCTCCACCAGTGTGTCGAGTAGGCTCCTAGCCTGGCTGGGGGTTGGGAGGTCCTTGGCTAGCAGCTTGCCCCTTCCTACGGTGTCTAGCATGTAGAGTGCCACCCTGCTGGCCCCTAGGCTGGCGGCTAGGTCGATCACCCCTGGTATCTCACCTATGTTCCACCTGGTTATAGTGGTCCTCACGCCTACTGGTATGCCGTGGTTGAGGAGGCTCTTGACTCCCCTAACGGTCATCTTGAACGAGCCGGGGATCCCCCTGAACTTGTCGTGCACCTCTGGCCTCACGCTATCTAGGGATACGCCAGCGTATTTGAAGCCCAGCTCGGCGAGCCTCGAGGCGACCCCGTCGTCTATGAGTGTGCCGTTGGTGCTTAGGCTCATTGATGGCCTGCCTAGCTCTGCCATCCTGGCGGCTAGGCTCCAGAAGCCTTTTGCCAGTAGGGGCTCTCCCCCTGTTAGGACTACATGCGGTATCCCGTGGCTTGTCAGCTCCTCTGCTATCCTAAGCTTCTCAGGAATCCCCAGCTCGGGGCCGCCGCTGGGGCCCGCGTTTATGTAGCAGTGCATGCAGTGGAGGTTGCACCTGTATGTTAGGTTCCAGAATACTATGGGCCTGAGGGCGGTGGTGAACCTGCTGGGCCTCCTGCCCCTCCTGCCCGTGATCCTCTCGGATACTGTGCCCCTCCCGGTTACTAGTATTGAGACTGGTATCATGGGCTACCTCACCGTGTGGGGCTTAAGGTCCTCGAGGCTGTAGAGGACCATCGCATCCTTGGGCTTGCAGGTCTCCTGGGCCTGGAGGCGGGCCTGCTCTATCCTCTCCCTGGTTGTCGCGTGGACCATGAAGTAGCATATGTGCCTCCACCTGTCCCTCGGGTATGCCTCCCTCCACACTACGTGGGTGCTGTAGGGGAACTTCGCGGCGCAGTTGCATAGCTCCAGCTCGTCCTCGTCGCTGCACCCAGCAGGCTCCATTACGACCATGCCATTCTCCTTGAAGCCCGCTAGCCTGCCCTCCAGGGCTGCCCCGGGGTCTCCTAGTATGCCCTTCTCCAGCATCTCGCCCACCAGGGCGACTACGTCCTCCTCCGTCATGCTGTGTTTCCTGGCTGCGCTGGCGTAGGGCCTCTCCTCTATAGGCAGGGCCCGGAGGCTGTGGGGGAGGGTCTTGGGTATGCCAA
>JALUDK010000247.1 GCA_027044005.1 Acidilobaceae archaeon
GCACTAACCGTGAACAGGGTCTACAACACACTACTCAGGATAGCCCAAGCCCAGGGAGAAGGGAGCAGGGACATAAAGCTACGCCTCCTAGCCGGTCTACTCGCAGAGGCGGACCCCCTGGAGGCCAAGTACATTGTGAGGTTCATAGAAGGCAGGCTAAGGGTGGGCATCGGCGACGCTACCGTACTAGACGCCCTAGCAGTTGCATATGGCGGTGGGGCCCACGCCAGGGAGATAGTCGAGAGGGCCTACAACCTGATGGCGGACCTAGGCTACATAGCAAAGCTACTAGTCGAGAAGGGCCTAGAGGCGCTCAAAGAGATTCACCCGAGGGTCGGGGTACCGATAAGGCCGATGCTGGCAGAGAGGGGTCGGGACCCGGAGGAGGTACTCAGGAAGGTGGGGGGCAGGGCTCTGGTGGAGTACAAGTACGACGGCGAGAGGGCGCAGATACACAAGCGCGGGGAGGAGGTGGTCATATTCTCCAGGAGGCTGGAGAACATAACCAGGATGTACCCCGACGTGGTGGAGATGGTAAAGAGGTCGGTGAAGGCGGGGGAGGCGATAGTAGAGGGGGAGATCGTAGCCATAGACCCCGACACCATGGAGCTCAAGCCATTCCAAGAGCTCATGCACAGGAAGAGGAAGCATGATATCCACAAGATAATGAAGGAGGTACCAGTGGCGGTATTCCTATTCGAGATGCTATACAGGGACGGCGAGGACCTAACAGGAATGCCCCTCCCAGAGAGGAGGAAAAGGCTACTAGACTCGATACAGCCAGAGGAGACATTCAGGCTGGCCGAGTACATAGAGACGGGAGACCCCCAAGAACTGTGGAGCTTCTTCCTCAGAGCAATAGAAGACGGGGCCGAGGGAGTAATGGTGAAGGCGCTCCACAACCAGAGCTACTACGTTGCAGGAGTCAGGGGCTGGCTATGGGTAAAGATCAAGAAGGACTACAAGAGCGAGATGATAGACACAGTAGACCTAGTAGTTGTAGGGGCATTCTATGGGAAGGGCAAGAGGGGAGGAAAGCTCAGCAGCCTACTCATGGCAGCCTACAACCCCGAGACAGACACGTTCAGGACCGTATGCAAGGTGGCAACAGGATTCACAGACGAGGAGCTGGAGAAGATGCAGGACATGCTCAAACCCCTAATCATACCCCACAAGCACCCCAGGGTAGACTCCAAGATGGAGCCAGACGTGTGGATCGAGCCAAGGATAGTGGCGGAGATACTAGGGGCAGAGCTAACCCTATCACCAATGCACACATGCTGCTACAACAAGGCAAAGACGGGGGTCGGCATATCGATAAGGTTCCCCCGATTCATAAGGTGGAGGCCAGACAAGAGGCCGGAGGACGCGACAACCGAGGAGGAGCTGTTCGAGATGTACAGGAGGCAGCTGAGGAAGATTGAGGAGGAGGCGGTCCAGACGGGGTAACGATAGGCTCAGAGACCTGGTAAGGCAGAGTATGGCGAGGCTCTACAGGATAGCCCAGCAGGAGGCCAGGGCTGGCAGGCTGGATAGGGCGTCAAGGATAGGATGGGAGATATGGCGCCTCCACGTGGAGACAAGGGTCAGGATGCCCAGGTGGATGAAGAGGGGGCTATGCAAGAGGTGCAAGACACCCCTGATACCAGGGGTCACCGCCAGGGTGAGGACCAGGAGCCAGGGATGCCTAGCCTATAAAACCGTCACCTGCCTCCACTGCGGCTGGATGCACAGGTACCCGTACAGGAGGAGATGCAAGGATGGAGGGCCTACGGGCGAGGGTGAGGAGGAAGCACCACTCCAGGCCAGACGTGATCATAGGGAAGAACGGGCTAACCCCAGGGGTCATCGGGGAGATAAGGAGGAGGCTGGACAAGGAGGAGATAGTCAAGGTAAAGATGCTCAGGACAAGCCTAGAGGCGGAGGACATGGACAGGAGGAGGATGGCTGAGATGATCGCAAGGGCAACCGGGGCGAGGCTAATGGGCGTAAGGGGGAGAACACTGATACTATACAAGGAGAAGCCCAGGATACCGCTTAAAACCCCCAAGAGGCAACGAGCCACCCCACGGAGGAGGTAAGGCATGGTCACAGCACTAGACGTACCCGCAGACAAGCTAATCGAGAGGGTAGCCCAGAAGCTAAAGCAGGACTACCCCCAGATCTCGCCCCCAGCCTGGGCATTCTACACCAAGACCGGGGTCCACAAGGAGAAGCCGCCAGAGGACCCAGACTGGTGGTACAAGAGGGCGGCCTCCATACTCAGGAAGCTATACAAGTCAGGCGACCCCATAGGGGTTGGAACCTTCAGGACAATCTACGGCGGGAGGCAGAACAGGGGCTCCGCTCCGGAGCACTTCAGGAAGGGCTCCGGGAGCATACCAAGAAAGATACTCCAACAACTAGAACAGGCAGGCCTAGTGGAGAAGAGGCCCGGCAAGGGCAGGATACTATCACCCCAAGGCAGGAGCCTCCTAGACAAGGCAGCCAAGGAGATCATGACGGAGCTTGTAGAAGCCAGGCCAGAGCTGAGGCGTTACCTCTAGCCGGGCACGGTGTATATAAATGAAGATCCCCCGGCCCAGCCTGGATCATATCGGGCCGGGGATAACCAGACTCGCACCACTCATCATAGCCCTCCTCCTAAGCCTCAGAGTAGCAACATGGTTCGACTGCCCCCACATATCCCTCTCCGGCGACCTGAGGCTCTTCTTCAACCCCAGAGCCGCAGAGGCCAGGTACCTATACTTTATAGACGAGATAGACTATGGCCTGCCCTCGCCCTACCCCTTCCGCCTCCTCAACCCGATTGAGGCAATAACCTTCCTCCTAGTAGAAGCGGGCCTCGGAAACCCCTGTATAGTGGAGGCCATAACGGTATACCTAGTATCAGTCGCAGCATTCCTGGCGGCCTACGGGATGTTCAGGGAGATAACAGGGTCAAGGATAGGCTCACTGGCCGCGGCCTTCTACATATACAACACCCCATTCATGGTGATAGACAGGGAGATAAGCGCGATAGGAGTAACATATACTCTAATGA
>JALUDK010000248.1 GCA_027044005.1 Acidilobaceae archaeon
ACCCCCGCCCTTAGAGGAGTATATGTAGATGTACATCGCCTCAGCCGCAGCGGTGTACGCTGTTACAACCAGCCATGGCTCATCCACAGCTTCTAGGAGCAGAGAGTACCTGACTATGAGCAGTACAGTTGTATACGCTATAGCGAATCCTCCCTTCCTCGGATCCTTTATTATCCTCTCCGCCTCCTCCCCACGTGCTCTGGCTGCCACTGCCTCCACGTAATCAGTGAACCCGTCCATGTGGAGACCCCCGGTTAGCACTAGGTGGAGTAGCATGGTTATGGCCGCGGTTGCTGGGGGCTGGTAGATCAAGTCGAGGAGCGTTAGGCCCCCTGCGACTACTAGTCCCTCTAGCAGGCCGACTAGCGGTGCTAGGTGAAGGCTCCTAGCCGCCTCTTCTAGGCTGCCCCGGCCCACGGGTATAGTTGTTAGGAATGCTATGAGGCTACGCAGCCCCATCTCTAACTCCCCAAGACCTCAGCCATTATCCTAGCTAGGACCTCGTTCTCCTTTGGTCTCCTGATACTGACCCTGCTGTGGTGCTCGTTTAGGCCGTGGAACGTGCTGGCGTCCCTCACGTATACGCCCCTTCTAGCCAGCTCTATACCTAGCCTGGGGTGCGGCATGCTGTGCCATACCAGTATGTATGTGGTAGTAGTGGGGTAAGGCCTGGCCCCGGCCTTGGTTAGCATAGCGGCTAGGTCCTGGCCCCATTCCAGCGCGGCCCTCCTGCCCTGGGCTATGTAGCTCCTAACCTCACCGGGTATCTCCCTTAGTAGCCTTGTATAGGTGCAGTGTGTTATCGAGTCTAGGGGCCATGGCTGCCTGGCTTGCTCCATCTTCTTGTAGAGGTCCTCGTCCTTTGTGTACATGTAGCCTAGCCTGAGGCCGGGGGCTGCCATTGCCTTGGTTAGGCTCCTTAGTATAATTGTTCCGGGTCCTCTGGGCTTCCATGGTTGGAGGCTTGATAGGGGCTGAAACGCTTCGTCGACGACCAGCACTCCACTGTTTTCCTCTGCGTAGTCCTCCAGCGCTCTTAGGTCGCTTGGGTCTATCTCCATTCCAGTGGGGTTGTTTGGCCTCGATACGATGATGAGGGGGTTTCTAGCCCTTTCTAGTCTCCCCGTGTCTACCCTTAGCTTGTTTCCCGTTATCTTAGCCTTAATCCTGTGGAGCGGGATCTGTAGTGCTGGTGCCTGTATATGGTGGTCCCCGAAGTTGGGCTCGACCACGATCATCGTGGTTGGCTTGAGTACTGCTGGGAGGCTGGCTAGTATCGATGCCGATCCGTTTCCTACGTGGATCTCCCCCTTGATCCCTTCCAGCTTGGCTATGAGGTCCTTGAGCTCGGTGAGATCTGGGTCGTAGTACCTCCTGTATGCCCCCTCCTCAACGCAGCTCCTAGCCGTTTCGTCCAACCATGATGGCGGGGGTAGGGGGTTCATGGGGCTGCTGAAGTCTATTGATCCTGGTGGAGGCGTGCCTCCGTGTCTACGCATCTCCTCCTCGCCTCCTCTAGGTCCTTCCACGTGTTTACGTTGACGTGCGTGCATGGGACCTCTAGGTTGGTCCATGAGGTGCCGTGGCCCTTTACTATTGATACTCCTTGTGGTTCCCCCCTGCATGTCATTGTTGCTATGTCCTCTTCTATGTCTTGGGCCGACTCTACTAGGTCCTCGAGGACCCTCCCGTCTATGTGTGCTAGGTCTGCTGGGAGGACTAGTAGTGGCCTGTATGGTATTGCTCTTAGTAGTAGGGATAGGTCCTCTGCGTACCCTGCTCCGGGGGTTTTGATGCATTCCATTGTGGAGCAGTACCTCTTTAGAGGGTCGATTGTGTGCGGGCTTAGGGCTAGGACCTTGAGCCTTGCCACTTTTCCGGCCGCCCTGGCTACGTGGAGGAGTAGTGGGGATCCGCACACGTCTAGCAGGGGCTTCACTATACCCCCCATGCGGGTGGCCCTGCCCCCGGCCATTATGACTGCTATCAATGCTCTCAGCCCTGGAGTAGCTTGTCGTATATCCTGGATAGTGTGGATCCGATTAGCGCGGCTGCCATGTCGTCTAGTAGCCCGGGGAGGCTGGCGATGCTGAGCCTCTTCGCGTCCTTAGTCCTATCGACCCAGTAGGTGGCCATTAGCCCCTTCCACCCCTGGAGGTATAATGCCGCTCCGGCCGCTAGGATCTCGTCTGCTATCAGGCCCCTCGTGTCACTTAGGTACTCCTCCCTGCTGAGGCCTGGTATGCTCCCAGCCCTTGCGTGTAGGTCCGCCTCCCTGGCTGCTATGAGGAGGGCCCAGAGGTTCGAGTCTCTGAGGACCTTGGCTAGCTCCCTCCTGACCAGCCTCTCCGCTTCTTCTGGGGACGTGCCCGGTACGGGCGCTTCTTTGTAGAGTCTTACCGCGTCTTCGACTAGCTCATCTATACCAACCCCTAGTACGCCCTTAATCCTCTCCTCTAAACTACGATCGTCTCCCTTGACTACAGCCCTCCAGACCAGCCTGGCCGCCTCGTTGCCGTGGATTGTTGCCAGCCCGCTCCACGCTAGTCCCCTTCCAGGTGGAGAGGCTACTGTTATAGCATCGCTGCTAGTCCCTATGGGCCTGCTGGTGCACCATGGTAGTATGTCGCTTACTGCCGCTGCCTTGGCCTCTGCTGCAACCCTTAGGAGGTCTAGGAGGGCTTGGTCTGTGAGAGGGTGTAGTGATACTACTATTAGGTTTATCGTTGAGGATGGCGGGGCCTTGTATAGTTCCTCCATTTCTGTGCATGCTGGGTTTGTTAGGCCTACTGTTGCTAGTACCCACGTGTGGTCTCCCTCCTCGACGATCCTCTTAGCAACATCTACTGCTGTTAGCATGACTATGGTTTGGCTTGGCAGGTTGCTGCTCTTGAGCAGGTTCCTAGTATATGTGTCGTAGTCTTCTGTGTTGAAGTCCTTCTCAACGGTCTTCACGAGTATGTACCGGGCCCACTTGAGGCCTCCGTTGACGGCTGTGGATGCTACCCTATACTCTCTTCCGAGGTCTACTACTACCATG
>JALUDK010000249.1 GCA_027044005.1 Acidilobaceae archaeon
GTGCCGTGTATAACCTCTACCGTGGCTCGGATTCCAGCTTCTCCTATAACCTTCTCTAGAACCTTCCTTGAAGGCGGCTTAGGCCTCCTAGTAGGGTGCTCCTGTGATAGTACTGCCTTGTACTCGCAGTATGCTAGGTTTGATAGGTATGACCCCGTGATCACCGTCAAGCCTGGCTGCACCCACAGTATTATACAGTACTCCTTTAATTTACTCACAAATCCTATAACCCGTAGCCCTGGATATTCTACCAGGTGGATGGTGGACTAGGGGTTGCCAGGATCAGCTGATCTACCCCTCCATAGTGGCAAGGTACCTCCTTGGATGCTAAGGCTAATGGAGAGGATGGCCGAGAAGATCGTGGAGGCTATTATTGAAGTTCATGGGGTCGAGGGGCTTATTAGTGGACTCTCGGATCCTCTGTGGTTCCAGGCGTTCAATAATGTAATTGGTATGGACTGGGATAGTAGTGGCAGTACGACTGTGGTAGTAGGCGTGTTGAAGAGTATATCGTGGAGAAGGCAGGATCTAGGCTTCATAGTCCTCGGCGGCAAGGGTGCGATGATGTCTAGGGTTAGGGACGAAGCTGTAGAGGCTTCAAGGATCCTTGACTTGGATCCCGACTCGATAATAGTGGCTAGCAGGCTGGGTGCTAGGGCCGCGTCTAGCCTGCTACAGGACGGCTACACCCTGTACCATCACTCAGTAATAGCCTATCCTAGGGGCTTTGTGGTTATAGAGCAGGGCATGAATACCTCCAGCAGGATGGCCAGGAGGTACCATATAGACCGTATCGTAGTCGAGGAGCCGTTTAGCGGCATAGGAGGGGTAAGTGACGGCCTCCATCTAGATGCTACTAGTAGGGGTAGCAGACAGGCCCGTAGGGTGTTCTTGGATATAGTAGGGGAGGGGGCTCCTAGGGTTATCAGGCTCCTAAGGGAGGCCAACGCTATAGCCTCCCAGGGCGCTGGCCTGGATAGGTTCATAAACCCGGTCAGGGAGCCGTCGGGTAGACGTTACTATAGGCCTGTGAGGCCCTCTAGGCAGCTTGTTAGGGCTATCGAGGACCTTACAAGGTATAGCCCCTCGAGCGAGCTGGAGCTCGCCTTAGCACCGGGGCTGGGCCCCGCTGTTGTACGGGCATTAGCATTGATATCCGACCTGATATACTCTACCCCGGTGGATCGTAGGGACCCTGTTACCCATCCCTTGGATCCATTTATCTATGCTTATGCTGTGGGTGGTAAGGATGGGGTTCCCTATAGGTACAGTCCTGATACTGTTAAGCGCGTTATAGAGGTTATGGAGGATATAGTGGAGTCCTCTAGGCTAGGGTTTAGGGAGAAGCTTAGGGCCTTGGAGAGGCTTAGGAGTATGGTTAGGGGGACTCCTCGGGGTAGGCTCTAGCGGGGGCGCCCCTGTAGAATATTGAGGAGTACTCCCTCCTCACGTCCTCCATGTTCATGTGTAGGTAGACCTCCGTGATCTTGATGTCACTGTGTCCTAGGAGCTTCTGTAGGGCTGGCAGGCTCATCCCCCTCCTGATCGCCTCTGTGGCGAATGTGTGCCTGAGCACGTGGGGTCTTACTCTAGCCGGGTCTACTCCGGCCCTCTCTGCTAGCCTCTTTAGCCTCTTATGCACTGCCTGGTATGTCATGTCTACTAGCTTCTCCCTTGGGCTGGGGTCTGCTGTGTCTATGTATGCTTTTATGAGGGCTCTGCTGGCTGGCCCTAGGAATACTATCCTCTCCTTACCATACTTACCCCTTATCCTGACTTCGCCCTTCTCCAGGTCTATGTCACGTATTCTTATCGATAGGAGCTCGCTTACCCTCATACCTGTCTCGGCTAGTATAGATACTATTAGCGCGTCGTGGATATCCCGTGCTGCCTCTATTAGTCTCTTGACTTCTTCCCACGATAGCGTGTCGGGTATAATGTGCCTCTTTCTTGGTATGACTGGTAGGTCTTCCCCCGCTATTCCTAGCCATGTTAGGAATCTCTTTACGAATAGAGTGTAGTAGTGTAGGGTGTTTTGCTGGGACTCCTTCTTCTGGCTCCTCCTTCTAGTTACTCCTTCTCTCCGTAGACTGGATATCCAGGACATGTAGTGGTCCTCGTCGATCTCTCTTACTGGCGTGTCTGGGCCTATGTGTGATGCGAAACTCCTTAGGGCTGCTCTATAGGTTTTTATTGTGGCGTCGCTGGCCCCTGAGGCGGATAGTGCATCTAGGAACATGTCTATGGCTTCTCCTATTGTCTTCCTCCATATACTCTTTGGTGGTTTTCCTAGTCTTAGTCCTGCCAGCTTGGTGCACCGGTGTAAAAGAGGTTGTTGTGCCTAGGTATGTGGGTGGGTAGGGGCTGTGTTACGTTCTGGACTTTATGACGAATATTGCTAGGGCTGCGACTGCTGCTAGCATTACTGCTATTGCCCATGCTGGCGGCTCGTTTCCTTGCTGTGTCTGCGTCGTTTTTGTGGCCTGCTCTACTTGTGGCTGTTGTGTTGTTGTCTTGGTTTGCTCGGTTGTCTCCTTGGCTTGTGTGGGGGTTTGTGTTGTTTCCTGGGTCTGTGTTGTGGTTGTGGCCTCAGTTGTAGTTGTTATTGTTGTGGTTGTTGTCGTTGTTGTTTCTGTTGTCTGTGTTTGTGTCTCTGTCGTGGTTGTTTGGGTTTGCCTCTTTCTTGGTTTTACATCGAATTCTATAGTTTTTGATTCTCCCTTGTTATTGTTGAAGTCGTATGCGTATGCTTTTACCTTGTAGTGTCCTGGGTCTGTTATCTTGAATACTGCCATGTATACTCCTTTGGTGTTTGTTATGAGTCCTGGTAGCTCTTGTGTTGTACCATCTGGCTTCTCTATTACTATAGTTACGTTCTTTATTCCCCATCCAGGGTCGTCTGCTCTTATGTTCATTGTTACTAGCTTTCCTTGTCTAGGCTTTTTGGGGGACATTCCTGTTATCTCTACGGTGGGGGGCTCCTTGTCTATGTATGATGCCAGTGTTATGGCTCCCTTGCCTGTGGCGTTTACTGTTGCTATGAATAGGTGGTATATACCTGCATCATAGTATACTACATTCTTCACCCTGTCTACGTCACCGTATAGCTTATAGTTTGAGGGGTCTACAGTCTTGTTCATATAGAATACTAGTATTACCTCACCTGTATCTAGGTCCTCGAAGCCTTCTGTGTCTATTGTCCACGTGACCGCAGTGCTGTACTTGTCTGTGTGTTCTATGACCATGAATCTCTCCGTGTTGATGCTTCCCGAGGTGAAGAAGTATGGCCTGTCTGAAGGAATGTATACACTAACTGTTCCATTTGTATAGATGTCTACTACCTTTGCGCCCCAATAGTACCCGTCCGGGTAACCATGGTTTGCGGTGGTTGTTGTTATGAAGTATACGCGGCTCCCGTCTTCCCTGCTCCATATAGCATCTGCATCCCTGTGTACGTGTCCTGTCATAACCGCTATTAGATTCTTGTTCTCATTCATTATCTCGAAGAATCTCTTTGCCTGGTCCCATCCAAGCTCTCTCCAGCTATAGTATAGCTCGTTCCTGTTGTCCTCCGCCATTCCCTTGTAGAATCCTGCCCTGTTGAATATTGGATGGTGCATCATTACTATCCCATACTTATCCTTGTACTTGTGTAGCGTGTTATTGAGGAAGTCTAACTGGAAGTCCTCAGGGTATCCCACGCCCCTGGTGTCTAGACCTATGAATACGAAGTCGCCGTATACGAAACTCCAGTATCTTAGACTGTTCTGGTATCTACCATATAGGTAGTCCAAGAACGACTTTAGGGTTGCAACCTGGGCCCAGTCATGGTTTCCTGGTACTATTATAGTTGGGACTAGTAGCTGGTTCATCTGTGAGAAGTAGTCCTTGTGCGATACCATATCACTCCCTACATCCGCCTGGTCCCCAGTTACTACTACTATGTCTACTCCATAGAGGAGTGCCATCGTGTTTATCAGTGCTATGTACCTTGTATTCTTGTACGTGTTTGGTATGCCCTTGTTTACTGCCCCGAAGTGCTGGTCTGTGATGTGGAATACCCTTATGTGCCCCCTAGGGCCGTCCCCTACTATTACAGACCTTGGCATGATGGCCTGACCGCCCTCATACTCTACTACTAGGGTATAGAGCCCCTCCTCAACGTCGTCTGGGATTGTAGCGGTTATCCTCTGAACCGTATAGTTATGCCCCTCCTCGGGGTAGAATACCTCTAGCCCCCCTACCTCTGCCAGGTTGAGGGTGTACGTTTTGTTGAGCCCGTAGAGCGTTGCCCCCTGTATATTGAGCTCCTGGCTGGTCCTTACTAGTATCGTTAGCTCCTCGCCGGGGGATACTACCTCTGGTAGACCATAGAATGGCCTCACAATGTAGGGGTCATCCTCCGTGAATACTAGTACTGAGGAGCCCGTCCTTGGATAGGCCATGGGGAGTAGGAGTAGGGCGATGAGTAGCATCCCGGTTATGAATGTAACTAGCCTTCTAGTATCCACTAGTTTCACCATGTAGTAGCGGCCGTGTAGTGGGGGTAAAATAGGTCTCGCAGTACCTCCTAGTCTTCTACCGCCTCCGCTATGCTATACAGTTTTACATCCTCCGGGTTTACATAGACCTGGATCTGGTCTCCCCTCGATACCTTGAACTTGGGCCTAAGGTAGACTGTTATAGGCCCGGCTGGAGTAGACAGCTTGACCTGGTTGAACACGCCCAGGAACATGACCAGGTCCACCCTGCCCTGGATAACGTTGACCCCGCCATCACCTGCTATGGTGAAGTCCTCGGGCCTGATAACGGCTACAACCTCCTCTCCCTGCCTGAACCTGCGGCCTGAGGCGCTTATGCCGAATATTGTTAGGCCCCCGGCCCTGACCCTGTAGACACCGTTCTCTGAGGCCTCTATGATGCCTCTGAGGGTAGTGGTTCTGCCTATGAATGTCGCGACGAAGTAGCTCCTCGGATTCCTGTATATGCCCTGGGGCGTGTCTACCTGGAGCACCTTCCCCTTGTTCATAACCGCTATCCTATCGCTTATGCTCATAGCCTCCTCCTGGTCATGCGTCACATATATAGTAGTTATTCCTAGCCTCCTCTGGAGCGATACTATCTCCTCCCTCATCCTGAGCCTTAGCTTAGCGTCAAGGTTGCTAAGGGGCTCATCTAATAGTAGGACCCTGGGCTCCACAACTATAGCCCTAGCCAGGGCCACCCTCTGCTGCTGGCCCCCGCTCAGCTGTAGGGGGTACCGGTCCTCTAGGCCCGATAGCCCTACTAGCTCTAGGGCTTCCTTGACCCTCTTCCTTATCTCGCCCTTAGGGACCTTCCTTAGCTTGAGCCCGTAGGCCACGTTGTCAAATACTGTCATGTGGGGCCATAGGGCGTAGTTTTGGAATACCATTGCCGTGCCTCGTAGGTGTGGCTTCAGGCTTGTAACATCCTCGTCGTCGAACATTATCTTTCCGCTGTCTGGCCTCTCGAATCCCGCTATTATCCTTAGGGTGGTGGTCTTCCCGCACCCGCTGGGGCCTAGTAAGGTGAATATCTCCCCGTCGCCTATCTCTAGGCTGACGTTGTCTACAGCTGTCACCCTGCCATACCTCTTGGTGACCCCGCTTAGTGTTACCCTTACCATGCCCTGCTACACCCCTATGAAGGCGTACCTCTGCTTCAACAGTATGTTGGTGACTGTTATCACTAGCAGCTGCACCGTGAGTATTAGGGTCGCCATCGCCGCCACTATATGTATATAGTTGCCGCCCCCGTATCCGCCGGTTAGATATTCATACATAACTGCGGTCATGGGGGCGTACCCCTCGTCTATAGGGTGTATCCTCCCCACCGTTATGCTGGTGCTAACCTCAGCCACGCTATAGACGAAGCTGATGAGGGCGCCGCTGAATATGTTTATCCCTATTAGTGGTATAACTATGGTGGCCAGGACCCTCGCCCTAGATGCTCCAAGGTTCATCGCCGACTCCTCTAGCGCCTCATGTACTTGCTGGAGGCCTGCATAGATAGCTCTGGTCGTGAATGGGCTCCTTCGTACAGCGTATGCTAGTATTAGTAGCAGTGCAGGGCTGTACTCTATAGGATTCAGCAGTGAGAATGGCCACACCTCCGAGGCCCTGCTGAAGCCGTAGAGTATTATGAGGCCCGTGGCCAGTGCTAGCCCGGGTATTGCTATAGGAATAGTCGAGAGTAGGTCCACCAGCCAGGCCAGCCTGGACTTGACCCTGCTCGCCACGTAGGCGCTGGATACCGCTATTACTATTATCACTAGCACCGCCGACCCTGCATAGACTAGGCTATTCTTCAGGGCTGTCAGCGTTACCGGCTCGGAGAAGATGTACCTGAAGTTGTCTAGGGTCAAGCCTGTGGGGGTTACTCCTATCCACTGCTCAGTGAATGCATACACAAGCACGCCGAACTGTGGTATGGCGCTAAACAGGGTCCAGGGAGCCATGAGGAGGTATATGAGCAGGTACCCGAGGAGTGAGGGTTTGAACCTGCGGGGGGTCCATCTGCCCCCTCTCACCACCATGGCATACTGCCTCAGACTAACATACCTCTTTATCGCGATAAACCAGGTTGACGCAGTCACCACAAGTATTAGTGCCAGGATCACCGTGTCTGGGCTTAGCTCCATTATTGTTGCCGACGATAATATCTCCTTCACTATCCTAATTGATATCACGTCCTCGACCTTGAATGCCAGGGGTGCTGCTAGGTCCTCCATGGAGAATATGAATACTATAGCGGCCCCCGAGGCCAGGCCTGGCATGCTTAGGGGTAGTGTCACAGACCTGAAGAGTTTGAGGCCGCTGGCGCCCAGGTTTTCTGCCTGCTCCTCTAGGCTTGGGTCTATCTGCACCATGCTGGAGTACACGTTCAGGTATACTATGGGCCAGAACATCATGGTCTGTGCTAGGATCATACCAGCAATATCCTGGAATTCTATAGTGAAGCCCAGGTGGCTCGTTATGCTGGATATTATCCCACCATCCCCTAGGAACTTGTATATAACGAATGCATTGACGAATGGAGTGTATAGTAGTGGTACTATAACTAGTATCCTTAAAATATTTTTACCTGGAAAGTCGTATCGTGCCATAGCTAATGCTACAAGTACTCCTATTATCGACGTAAATATTGTTACCAGTATTGCAGCCAGTATAGTATTTAGTATTATACCATAGTTTCTCCATGTAAATATTATATGAGTCACGCCATCCCTGTCTAGGGTTATTATCCATTCATCTCCAATAGGCTCTAGAGATATATAGGGATAGTCTAGATACGATTTTAGGAGATCGGTTGTTAGTATGCTTCTTGGAGAGAGGAATAGGGAGGCCAAGGGTGCTATAAGGAATAGCGCAAAGATTAGCAGGGATATTGTTAGCATAACTATTATTACTGGGTCTACTGGTAGCTTGTCCAGCAGGCTCGCTGCCCTGGGCCCCTTTTTGCCCATTACCGCATCAGTCCCCGCTGGCCTACCTCCTCAGTATGAATGCTGCTGCGGCTACTATCACGATGATTACTATTAGCGCTATCACGGTTCTTGATGCTCCTCCCTCCTGCTCTGCCTGGGTAGTGGTGGCCTCTTGTGTTGCCTCTTGTACTTCTTGTGTCTGGGTAGCCTGTTGTGTTACTCCTCCTGTGGCTGTTGTCTTCTCCTGGGTCTTAGTCTCCTCCTTTGCTGCTCCTGGTGTTCTGGTTTTCTCTATCTCCTTTAGCTCGTCTAGCATGTTCTTGTATTTCTCGGTTGCCGCCTTCTTCCACGCGTTAGAATACTTAACTAGTGCCTCTGACTGTATCTGTGGGTCCTTAAGCTTCTTGGTTACCTCTATCGCGTTTTCCATTGTCCAAGTAACCTTCTCCCCCGTGTATGGATCCGTGTATGTTAGCGGCGCTCCTAGCTTCTTGGCGTACTCGTTGAACTCCTCCTCTGTTATGTATCCCTCCATGTATAGCTTGACTAGCTTCTTCCATACCTCCTTTAGGAGAGAATTCAGGTCTACTAGCACCGCCTTAAAGTACTGCTGCATCCCCTTCTCATATTTTAGCGCTAGTGCGTCGTCGAATTTGATCCCCTGTACTCCGGATATGTGATCATATATGTTCTTGAGGTCCTGCCTCTCCTTACCCTCTGGCAGGTTGAAGGCGTTGGGGTTAGCTGGGAGCCTGTTTATGTTGGGGTCGAACCATATCTTCTGGCCCTCTGTTAGTACCCATGCTATGAAGGCTTGGGCCGCCTCTGGGTGGGTGCTTGTTGTTAGGAGTGCTATCGGGTCCCCGTTTACTATGGACTCTCCTGGGGGTAGTATGTACTCGCATGCTGGGTTTGTCTTCATCGCCGTGTATCCGTAGAAGTCTATTGTGATCCCTACCCCTACTCTTCCTAGTATGACATCGTCTCTTACATCTGAGCTACCTCCCTCTACTAGGCTATTTGCCGCCATTAGTGTTAGGTTTACCCACCCGTTCTCCCATCCGTATGCCTGTAGTATTATCTCATACATCCTTGTATTGGAGGTTGACCTTGTCGGGTCTGCTATTGCTATGACAGGCTTATTCTCCTTGACGAGGGGCTCAGCGTATACGGGGCTTGCTAGGTCTGCCCACCTCTTCGGTACTGGTAGCCCGTACTTGTTTAGTACGTCATGGTTTACCGTGAAGCCGAAGCTTGCTATGCTTGCGGCCACCCAGTAGATCTTACCGTCACTGATCCTCTTCATTGGCGCCCCGGCGTATGTGTCTGGTATCTGGCTGGCTGCATCTAGGGCTAGCTGGCTTGTTAGGGGTGCTAGTAGGCCAGCCTCGTATAGGTTGTCGAATAGTGTGGGTCCTCCTCCCCACGCCACGTCTATGTTGTTACCCTTGTTGGCGGCCCTCTCTATGGCGCTTACCCACAGCGTCGGGTCGAACGAGTAGAATTTTATATCAACTATATTATATTGTTTTGCTATATCTGATTTGAGGAATTCCTCCTTTGCCTTATTCAGTATCTCTCCGGGGTGCCTTGTTATGATCCTAATGACTACTCCCTCCTGGGCTGACGCGTCTAGGGCTAGGAGGGGGCCAGCAAGTATCATAGTTATGAGGAGTAGGCTAGCCAGGCCCATCCACCGGCTGGGACGCACCACAGGCCACCGTTAATCCTGGTCTTCCTGAGTGTATAAATGCTAGTGATGGTGCACTGGTTACCCTACCGTGGCCTGCTCCTGGCCGTAGGACGAGTGGCATCCCTTCAGTATCGTGTATATCTCTATAACTGGGACCTGAACCGTTTCTCCTTCTAGAGTTATTGATATTGTCTCTCCCGGCTTGTATACGCCGTCTACTACTATAGTCGGGTCTATTATAGGGGATCCTCCGTACCTTGATAGGAACTCTGATGCGGGGTATACTGCCGCCACCCTGAAGCCATTGTCGCCTTCAAGTAGGAAGATTACTATCGAGTCCCCGTTACCGGCCTTGGCTATACCATAGGGGCCCCTGGCGTCTAGCCTGTACTCCTCCCCATTGTATACTATGACCCCGCTTCCAATGCCCAGGCTGACCACGTTACCCCTAACCGTTACCCTTGTAGGCGAGTCCACACTGGCTAGGCTACCCACCTCATTGTACTTGGATGCATTTATGGATGCGTACCCTATCCCGGCTATGAGTACTGCCATTATCACTGCTAGTAGTATGGGCCTATTCACCGCTTGCCACCCAGGAGGTAAAGGGAGGCGGATAGTAATATAGCGTATACTATGAATGCGAAGGGAGTGCTCCAGTGGTAGAGGATCTCTATGTTGTTCCCATTGATCCTGACTATGTGGCCTATTAGCGTGCTTTGGCCGTCCCTGGTTAGCGGGGGGCTTATAGGAGGCTCTATGGGCCTATCGAAGCTTATAGTCTCCCCGCTTGATAGCGTAATACTTGTGATCTTACCCTCACTAGTTATAGTGGCGTTAACTACCCTATCACTACTACCCTCTACAGCTGGGTAGTAGGTGTACCCAGCAATTGCTATTCCCACTAGGAGTATCGCGATGGGGATAATTCTAGGCACCCTGATGCCTCCACGAGCGTGAAGTATCGGGGCTATCACTGCTATTGACGCTAGTAGGAGTATCCTCATACCAAGTAGTATGCCACCCGGCCCGCCTCCTGCGAACTCCGCGATAGCCTCCCCTGTAGGGTGGAGGCTCTCTAGAACCCTAGAGGCTAGGAAGCTTATCGGTATCGTAACGAACGCAGCTATTGCATATGCCGCCCCTACCCTGCCTGCCCTGTCAGGATCCGGTATGCTACTCTTTAGCGGGAAGTATGCCAGATAGGATAGGAATAGTAGTAGCACTGCCGTCTGCTTGGGATCCCAGTTCCACGGGGCACCCCAGGACTCGCTGGCCCATGCGCTACCCGTTACCAGGGTTGCTGCCCCGAACATTATCCCGTATTTGACGTACGAGTCTGCAAGGGCCTCATAGCGTTTATCCCCGCGCCTCAGGTATAGTATAGAGGAGATTAGAGCCCCCGTGA